>JAKARN010000049.1 GCA_021828425.1 Pseudomonadota bacterium
CTCGTCATCGTCTCGAACCGCGTCGCCATCCCGCACCGCCGGGGGCCCGCCCAGGGCGGGCTCGCCACGGGATTGCTCGAAGCCCTGAACCAGCACGGCGGGCTCTGGTTCGGCTGGAACGGCCGGATCTCGGAAAATCCCGGCTCCGCCCCCACCCTCCAGACGGAGGGTCCCCTGAGCTTCGCGCTGACTCCCCTCACCCACCGGGAATTCGAGGGCTATTACATCGGTTTCGCGAACCGCTGCCTCTGGCCCGTCTTCCACGCCCAGCTCCACCTCCTGCACTACGACCGGTCCTCGTTCGAAACCTACCTCGCGGTCAATGACCGCTGGGCGCGGATGCTGGAGGTCCAGATCCGTCCTCGCGACATCGTCTGGGTCCATGACTACCATCTCGTCCCGCTCGGTGCCTGCCTCCGGGCCCTGGGTGTCCGGGCTCCCCTGGGGTTTTTTCTCCACACGCCCTTTCCGGGCGTCGACCTGCTCCGTGCCCTGCCGGAGCAGACCGAAATCCTGGAAAGGCTGCTCGCCTACGATCTCATCGGATTCCAGACCCGGCTCGACTGTCAGTCGTTTTTCCGGGCCATTGCTTTTTTCCTGCCAGAGGCACGGCTCGGAACGCATGGGATCCGGTTCCGGGGCCGCCTGATCCGGGTCAACTGCTTTCCGATCGGTATCGATGTCGACGAGGTCGCCCGGGTGGCCCGCGCCGGCCACCAGAACCGCCATGGCCGCCGGCTCGTCACAAGCCTGGCCGGCCGCCGGCTCGTGCTCGGCATCGACCGGCTCGACTACAGCAAGGGACTGGCCCTGCGCTTCCAGGCCTATGCCCGACTGCTCGAACACTGGCCGGAATTCCAGCGGCAGGTGGTCATGCTCCAGATTGCCCCGCTGTCACGGACCGAGGTGCCGGAATACGGGGAGATCCGGCGTGAACTGAACGAGATCGTGGGGGACATCCACGCCCGGCACGCGGAATACGACTGGATGCCGCTGCGCTACCTGACCCGCGGCTTTCCGCGGAGCACCATCCTCGGTTTCCTGAGGCAGGCCGAGATCGGTCTCATCACTCCCCTCCGGGACGGCATGAACCTCGTGGCCAAGGAGTTCGTCGCGGCCCAACCGGAGGAATCCCCGGGTGTGCTCATCCTCTCGAGCCTGGCCGGCGCCGCACAGGAACTGGAGGAAGCGCTCATCGTGAACCCGTACAACAGGGACGAGGTCGCCCGGACCCTGGCCCAGGCACTGGCCATGGGACTCGACGAGCGTCGCCGACGCTGGGTCGCCCTGATGGACCGGCTGAGACAACGGGACCTCCACCACTGGACCGAGGCCTTCCTCGGGACACTGGCCGGGACCCGCGCCCGCCGTTCCGCCTGAACCTTCGATGACCGCACCCCCTTCCTGGCTGGCTCCCCCCGCGATACGGCTCCTGGCCTGGCTGGGCGTCCTGATCCTGGCCGCGCTGGCCGTCCAGATCACCGTCCGCCTGCTCGGAAAGAGACTCCCCGGCTTCACCCGGTTCACGGCCCGCCGTCTCGACCGCCCGTTGACCCTCCTCGTTCCGGTCGGGGTGGCGCGCTTGTCCCAGGGGCTCCTGCCGGTCGGCCCGGCGATCCTGGCCCCCCTCGACCACGGACTCCTCCTCCTCCTGATCGCCCTGACCGGCTGGGGACTGGTTGCCCTCTTCGATGCCTGGCGGGACTTCGTGACCGGAAAGCACCCGCTCGATGCCGCCGACAACCTGCGGGCACGCCAGCTTCATACCCAGCTCCAGATCATCCGCCGGACCTTCGTCATCCTGGTCGGCCTGGTCAGTGCGGCCGCCATGCTCATGACCTTTCCCGCCGTCCGCCTCCTCGGAGCCACCCTCTTCGCCTCGGCCGGAGCCGCCGGACTCATCGTCGGCCTGTCCGCCCGACCCCTGATCGTGAACCTGATTGCCGGGATCCAGATCGCGCTCACCGAACCGATCCGGCTCGACGACGTCGTCATCGTCGAGGGAGAGTGGGGATGGATCGAGGAGATCCGGGCCACCTACGTCGTCGTGCGGATCTGGGATCTCCGGCGGCTCGTCGTGCCGCTCTCCTACTTCATCGAACAGCCCTTCCAGAACTGGACGCGCAACAAGGCTGATCTCCTGGGGCATCTTTTCCTGTATGCGGACTACACCCTGCCGGTCCAGGCGCTGCGCGAGGAACTCCTGCGCCGCCTCGGGGAGACCCCCCTGTGGGACGGCAAGGCGGCCGGACTGCAGGTCACGGAGGCAACCCCCCAGGGCATCCAGCTGCGGGCGCTCATGAGTGCCCGCAACAGCAGTGATTCCTGGAACCTGCGCTGCCTCATCCGCGAACAGTTGATCGCCTTCCTGCAGGACCGTTACCCCCAATGTCTGCCCCACACCCGGATCGACTGGATGCCCCGGACATCCGGAAACCCGCCCCCGCCCGGTCTTCGGGAGAGCGGGTCCGGCTGAGCCGGAACGGCCGGGCATGGTGAAGCAGCAACGGGCCGAGCGGGAGCGGGCCAAAAGACGCAGACGACGCCTCGGATCTCGAAGGACGTACTGGAATTCTTCCGCGGGACAGGTCCTGGATGGCAAACCCGCATGGACAACGCGCTCAGGCGGTACGTCGCCGCGCAGCGGCGGTAAGACGGTTTCATGAAAGCTCGTCGCTGCGGAAAAATGATACTATTGGTGATATCATGAATAGCGCTGAAAAGCGTCTTTCGCAGATGCGCGCCAACCCCAAAGGGGATTGGCGGATTGAGGATCTAGAGATGGTCGCCGCATCCTTGGGCATGCAGGTCAGAAAATCCGGCGGCAGTCACGCCGTGTTTTCGCATCGGGCTGCGACCTTGCGCGTGACGGTGCCTGTGCGTCGGCCCATCAAGCCGATTTACATTCGACAGTTTGTCGATTTGATCGATGAGATTCGAGGTGCGCCGTGAGCAACCTACCTGCCTTCGACAGTTATCCCTTCAGTGTTGAGCCGCTGCCAGCAGATGAGGGGGGGGGCTATGCCATCACTTTCCCGGATCTACCGGGCTGCCTCTCTGATGGCGAAACCGTTGCCGAGGCGATTGACAATGGTCGCGAAGCTTTTCAAGCGTGGATGGAATCGCTCATCGAGGATGGCAAGCCGATCCCTAAGCCGCACGGTGTCGCCGAGCCGGCGAAATTCGTGCTCCGCCTGCCGCGCACGCTACACAGTCGCCTGACCTCGCGCGCATCAGCCGAAGGCGTCAGCCTCAATTCCCTGGTACTGACATACGTTGCCGAGGGCTTGGGTCGTCACTGACGGTTTCCACTTCTAGTACGGCGCGGTTTGCGGCACGTCATGGAAATGGCTCGACCCGGTGGCGCTGTTCCGGAAACTCCCGGGACCGCAGAACGCGCTGGCAAAGGTCAAGGTTTAGACGCCGCGTGGCAAGGCGTGGCGGATCCTCTCCATGAGGAAAGCCAATGCGCATGAAATCAAAAGGCTCGCACCGCACCTGGCGTGATCCCGACGACGCCCCAGAGGTCACCGGGGCTGATCTTGACCAAAGGACGTACTGGAATTCTTCCGCGGGACAGGTCCTGGATGGCAAACCCGCATGGACAACGCGCTCAAGCGGTACGTCGCCGCGCAGCGGCGGTGAGCGGTGACCCGCACGAGGCATTGGTCGCACCCGATACCCGGGGCTGGCTGACCCGGGCCAATCCCTGGCACCGGGTTGGCGGAGACACTCCTGCCGCCCGAGCGGGCCCTGGCAGCCAGTATCCAAAGACCCCGAGAAGCAGACAAAGGACCAGACTGCGCTTGATGAGCTGATTCATTTCCTGAACTCCCGCATGTGAATGAAAACCGTTACTGGCCCTTTCTGGCCTGGATCCGCTTGTAGTTCCGGCGGGCGAGTTGTTCGCCTTCCCGGATCTGCTCGTTCGTGAATTTGCTCTGGCTGTACCTCCAGATCACACGGGCCAGGTAGGGGGAGCGGGTGAGCAGGTAGGCCGTGTAGAGATCGGCAAAACGATGGATGGGGTGCTCGATGGTCCGTGGCTGGTACCAACTCACTTCATGGCTTTCCCGTAACCAGGCCTGGGCATTGCCCGCCCATGCCGCACGGCGATTGATTTCCCGGTACAACTTAACGCCACCCATGGCCACAGCCTGCTTCAACATCGCAGCCAGGTCCCAGTTGTAAACGTTATAAATCGTGTTGGGGTTGAGGCTCCAGAGCGCGATCCGGCCCCAATGGGTAATGGTCTTCGTAAACCTTACTGGCCCCTGCCGGGGGTGGGTCTCCCCCGCACAATAGCGGCTGACTTCCCGAAGCCGCCGGGCCGCGGCATGCGGATGGTCCGTGGGCATTCCATACATGTCCTCCCGGGTCGCCCGCATATGGGCGAGTTCCCGTTCCAGCCCACGTGAACCGGAAAAAGCCCCTTTGGCATTTACGGCATTAATCTTGCAGTATATCAACGATTTGAAGAGGATGTTTGCCGCCTGGACATTCCCCCGGTTCGCCTGCGCCGCCAGGATCTTGTAACTGGAAGCCAGTGGGGGACCCGTGAGATCCGGTTGAAACGGCTTGAAGAACCCTGCCCTATTGAGCCGGTCTCTGTCCACGGCGCGTTGCCGGGGAGTCTCCCGGGGTGGGGGGCCCTTCAGGGGATCGTAGAAGTGAAACGGGGTCCGGACCGGATGCGACTGACCCTTCCACGCCGGCCGGGTGTTCCAGAACGACTGGCCTGCCCACCGGGCGGCGGATCCCGGGATCCTCCCTGCCGCTGGGCGGGTCGTGTCCCGGCCGGCCCAATACCCAACCCCCGCTCCCGCCAGCAACAGTCCCACCAGGCCGATGGCCACTCCCTTACGCATGATCCCATCCACCCTTTTCCATTTGCACTTTCAAGCTAGCAGGCAGAAAGATAAGGTGTCAAATTCGCGGGATCGACCCAGGCCTTGGCGGTCGATTCCGGGCTGGCCCGTGAACCCCCATCCGATCCGCCACCCGGGGGAACCTTGGTCCTGGGAGTTTCCCCAGATGGGTCCGATGCGGAGTGAACTGTGGTGGGGTCGAGTCTATTAAGCGATGATTTCATGTCCTGCGATCTCTCCAGACTGGAGGGACGGTTCTTCGCGATATGGGGCCGATGGGGGCATCGCTGTCTCACCAAAGGGTGGCTACTGAAACAGGCTCACCCAATCACGCGCTCCATGCACCACGCGCACGAGCTCGATGCCGTTCTTGATGATGCGATAGAGAAGCAGATAGTTACCCACCGGGTGATAGCGCAGCTCCGGTGCAACGTCCGGCCGGGCGGTTCCGATATGTGGGTGGTCGGCAAGGAGCTTGGTCGATTGCTCGATCCTGTCGAGCAGCCGATCCGCAGCATCCGGATTGTCCTGCGCCACAAAGAACCAGATGTCTTCGAGGTCATGCTCGGCACGTGGAGTGCGTTTGACGCGCGATGTCCCACCCACCGGAAAACTTCTTTACTTGCGCGAGCTTTGGAGACGCTGCCGGCCACGCCGTTTTATGGCAGGGATATTCAGATCGCCGGCGGGGCCGCTGCTGACTCCCTCGTCCCAGAGCTTGCGCAACCCAGCAATGGCCTCGGCGCGCGTCGCACGGCGCGCCTTCCACTCGCGTAACGCTTCGCGGATGACCTCGCTGTTCGAGGCGTAGTCGCCGGTATCGACTGCGCTTCGAACCAAGGTCACCATATCTGTCGGAAGCGCCACACTGATTTTCTCGATGGTGCCACTCATGGAGTCACTCCTAAGTCTGGTAGGCAATAGTAGCATAATTTCCTACCATCGATCGTGCCCCGGGGCGCTCTGAGCAGACCGTGGTGGCAGCCGCCACCAAGGGAGTTTGGCCATCGCCCCTGAGGAGCTGGTGCCCGGCTCTCTGTCCCACAAAGGGTAAGTTCTGAAACGTCGTCCTGCCCCGCCGAAATCAAGGGCTTGCAAGTTTCATGAGTCAGTTTCATATTTATTGGGCATGAAATAAGGCTACGCCCGGGATGCCGCATCGCCCGGCAAGCAAACCATCGCGGCACGATGGATGGCTTACTTGTGGCATCAAGGCCTGGGCCGGCTGAGCTTCCAGGTCCTCCAGGAATTCTATGGGAATGCAACCCAGAAGCTTCGGCCGGGCTTGCCGGCCGACGAGGCCCGGCGCGACGTACAGGCTCTTTTCGCCTGGCATCCCGTCAAGACCGGCCCGGCCTTGATCAAAGCCGCCTGGAACATCATGGACCGGTTCGGTTGTTCCTGGTGGGATGCGCAGATCGTGGCGGCGGCACGGCTTTCCGAGTGCACACAGCTGCTCAGCGAGGACCTGCAGCACGGACTCGTCGTGGACGGAACCGTCATCCTCAATCCCTTTGCCTCCGGCCAGCCATTCCCGGAGTGAGGCCGGTCCCGCCGATTCCCCTAAATCGACAGTTCCGTCACTGGCTGGAACGAAAACATGGGGGCCTCGACCTGATGCGGGTTTAGATCGACCTGCGCGTCGAGCAGCGTACCGACCCGCTCTGCGGCATCCACCACGGAATGCCGCCGGCCCAGTCCATGCGCAAATCGCTTGGCGCTGTATCCGGTTATCAAGACTTGCCGTCCCTTCTTCGCTCCTCGACCCTACGGGTCATCCAGTTGGCGGACTTCTGGCATGGAAACCGCCAAGAACCACCAACCTTGAAACCGGCAGGCTGCCTTCCGCAGCACGCTTGCAGGCCGTTTTTATGTTGATCTTGAGAAGTTCAGGCACGTCCCGAAAGACAAGACGCCCTTTCTCTCGGTTGACGAGGCGTGCGCTGCCCGATCGCATCGTGGTGGTCCGCGCCGCGAGGGCGCTGCAAGACGATGCGCACCGAGAGCGCCGCAGCCGGAGAACCGGTCGTGACCGGGTTGCGCGACCGGGCATTGATCGGGGTCATGGTCTACACCTTCGCGCGCGTGGACGCCGTGCTCCAGATGAAGGTGCGGGACTGTTTCGTGCGGGGACGTCGCGGCTGGGTCCGTCTGCACGAAAAAGGGGGCAAGGAACACGAGGACCCCGGCCAGCACAAGCTGGAGCAGTGCCTGGATGAATACCTCGCCGGCGCCCCGGACGGGCCCTTGGTTCCGGACGGCGGCCGACAAAACCGGCGCTCTCACCGGAAACGCCCCGTGGCCACAGGATGCCACCTGTCGCGGCCTGCATTTGAAACCGGACGTGCTCGCAATCGAGGGCTTTTTCGGCTCAAATTATCTGCGAGTCACCGACCGCCCGATTCACGGAAATTCGGTCGGGACATGCCCGCGATGCGGTTTCCCTGCCTGCTGCTATTCGGGGTAGACCCATCACTCGGGTCACCCGCGGCTATCTGGATCTCGCCGTGCTTCCCATGGATTGATGACGGGCACACCGGCCGCCCCATAGGGGGCTCTGTCGCGTGACGCCACGATGAAACCCCTCGAAACCGCCATCGCAGCGATGTCGCCGTCGGGTGTTGGAAATCCTCGCCCGCCCGTCCTGGCCGTCACGGCCAGTTCGGCACTATTTCTGGAGTACGAGGCGGTACTGGCCAGACCGGAGCAGCGAGCCGCCTCCGGCCTGTCCATTGGAGATGCAACAAGGTTCCTGAGTGCCTTTGCTGGATTCTGTAAACCGCTGGAGATTCATTTCCATTGGCGACCGCCACTGAATGACCCAGGTGATGAGATGGTCAGCGGTCGAGATCGCCCAACTTCGAACGCTGGTCTCGCAAGCGGCTGGAAGCCAGATACTCGTCGAGCGTTTCCAGAACCCGGTACTCTTTGGCTATTTCCCGTATGGACTGGATCTTTCCCGGGTAAGCCAGGGCCAGTCTGGCGATATCCAGGAGATCCTGGGGGCCTCCGGCTCCACACTTCAGCCTGACGAGATCGTCGAAACCGACCACCCTCACGCGATTGTCGGGGGTGGACACTCCGTTTTCGATCTGGATTCCGTGCAGGCACGGCACAATCTGGAATGGCACCCTCCGTCCGTCCCCTGCCGGGATCCGGCCGTGGATCACCCAAGGAACAGGGTCATCCGGATCTCCAGTCTCAAGATCCACAGAAACGCCGATATTCTTGAACAACTCAACAATCGTGGAGGGCCGCAAGGTCGATGCAAAATCGATGTCTTGGGTCATCCTGTCCACCCCCCACATGCCAAGGGCTGCCCCCCCGATCAACAGGGACTCGCCCCCGAGCACACGCTGGATGGCGACAGCCGCTTCCAGCAACGTTGGGGATCGATTGCCGGGATTCATGAATTTCCTGCCTGTCCGCGAAGCACCCCAAAAAAGCGAGGATCGTGTCGGGCCTCGAAAAGAACATCCAGGGCGACCAGGTTTTCCAGAAGCGCATCCCCCCGGGTTTGCCCGGATGTTTGATTACAGACCCGGATGGGATTGCCATGGCGATCCTCCAATTCCAAGCCGGTGCGCTCCAGGTCTATGGTTGCTGGACTCATTTTTGGCCAGCCCGAGTGGACAATGGGGCTTCAATCATAATCCCAAGCGATGTGCATCGGGGTGTCCCCAGGTTCCGGTCGGTGTCGGAGGTTTGATGCTCCCAAACGGGATCGATCGAGTTCCCGAGACGACTTCGCTGCCCGGTCGGCGACCTCAAGCCCGTCGCGGGCGCCGTGGATGGCGACCTCGTCCACAAGATGAATGGCACAACGGGTCGGCGGGATCTTGGGCTTTCCAGCCCCCCCGGCCCGGGATGCACTTCACCCCCAGCGCGTCCCCGCCTCCGGTCCGATACATCGCCAACCCATTGTGGATGCAGATCGGA
>JAKARN010000050.1 GCA_021828425.1 Pseudomonadota bacterium
TCTACTCACACTCGGTACCTGGATTGATTCGCCACCCGAGGTAATGGTGGTCAGCGAATTGAGTGTGGCAAGGTCGATCGCGTACTGCATGGCCATTTCCCGACCAGCCAAGATCCTGGGCACGACGATCATCGAGAATCCGGTTGTAACCTCTCCGGGTGTCAGTGCTGTCGATTGTCCGACCAGGGTGGAGGCGGTGGTCTGGGCACTGGCCAGGTACCCCACGGTCTTGGTGACCTGGATCGGCAGTGGTTGGCCCTGGAGCGCAATGCCAGAACCCTGGGTCATGAGCGCTACATGGCCGTACTGGCTCAAGGCCTCAACCAGGAAATGACTCCCCGAGTATTGCCCGATTCGTCCCGTAGCGGTATCGAGCATAGTGGCTGAGAGCGTGGCAGCTCCACCGACGGAAGCCACCGGGCTGGCCCCGGTCACTGTAACTCCATATGTCCGGGCCAAGTTGTTAAAAACGACATTCAAATTGAAGCTCCGGAGCGTCGCATTAGTGAGATCCAGAGAATAGACACGGACGCTCACTGAGACTTCCCTTTGCATCACCCGGTTGATGGAGGCGAGATATCGCCCCACCCGACGCAGGATCATGGGTCGATCTGTGACTGTGACCGTTCCGGCCTCCGGGTTGGCAAAAACGGTTCCATGGAGAGTGAGCATCGACTTGAGGTTAGCCACGAGTCGGCTCCAAAAATTATTGCGTTGAGTCTGCGTCACGGTCTGGCTGCTCGTTTCGCTGGCCCCGCCTGTGGCACCACCCTGGCTCCCCAAATCACTTTGGTTAGTGAGCATCAGAGACGTTCCCATCGAACCGGGCAGGACGGCGAGTGCAAACACTCGGGTTTCGTAACGAAAAAATCGGATCGCACCATGCCACCAGCGCCATGAGAGTCCATAATGGGCAGCGATTTTATTGAGAAGCCCAGACAGAGCCCCCCGGTAGCTGATCCGCATGACCCGACCGGTCGCACGCAACAGTGCTCGTTGGGTTTCCTGCTGTCCGATTTCGGTCTGTTGTTGTGCAAGCAGCGCGCCCAACCGCACTGGCAGCCCGGAAACCTGTGAGATCCGATCAATCAGCTGGTAGAGATAAAGATGGCGGGTTACCAGCGTGACCGTCTCGTGAAAAACGGACGGACGAGAATGGGACATGACCAATGGGATGGGCCGGCCACCGCCGAAGTAGTAGCCTTTGTGGATACGCAGCGCTCGGGGCGGAAGCTCCCTTGACTGCCGGGCCGCCAAACCGGATAACTGTCTTCGGGATAGAGCCAGCCCTGAACGACCAGAATGGGTCATCGCACAACCTGAAAGCAAAGTTACAAGAACAATCCCGGGCCAACGGAACGCCTTGCCGGGTTTATGCCTGGAGACAGGCCACCTCCATCCGGTGATCCCTGCAACCCATAACCGAGCAGCCATCGGCATGCTTCTCACCGAAACCTACCGGCTGCTCGATGAATGATGAGAACACGGTTTTTCCGGTAGAGAACCGCCCTGACCGGGGAGCCTGCGCGTTGTAGTGCCCGCACCAGAACTTTGAGCGCTTGGATAAAGGAACCATGGACGACCGCACGCGTCGTCAAAAGATAGTCCTTGGGACTTTTCCAGACAAGCTGGTAATCCGAACGAGCAGTCCACCGCCGGAGTTCATGGTGAAGACTGCCTGGGAACACGAGCCAGGTTCGCGATCCTGTGGCATGGCGCTGGTGGATCCTTCGAGAAACGTGAAAAGGATACCGTGCAGCATGCTCGACTTTGAAAAGCACTGGAGCACCGTTACGATGCATGCCGGCAGCTCGACCGGGTCGCGGAATCAGCATCAGTCCGACTAAGAATCCGACGGACCATCCGGAACGCACGTTCACAAACCCAGCGCCACGGCAACCACACGATTGCCACCGTAAACTCGGATCTTGAGAATCCGTCCTCGCGAGCGGGCCCAAAGCGTGAGCGCGCGCAAGGCATGCCAAAGCCGGAGGTGGCCCCGATGCTCGTGCTGAACTCGCCAAGCAGGTCCCTTCCAGACCAATCGGTACCCGGCAAGCATGCACCAATGCAAAAGTTGACGACGGAGGTTGCCGGGGTGCAGGCGCCACTCCCGGAGCGGACCTCCCCCTCCATGCTTCAGTGGCTTCTTCAAGCGGGCTTCACCCGTTCGTGCGGAATCTGCTAGGAGAAGGAGATGCCCTTTTTGGAGAGTGAGCACTACCTCGGGAGCCAACCCGTCGACAACCCAGTAAGGGTCTTCGCGGAACACGGGCAGGGACTTTGCCCCAAGAGAGCTGCCGGCTGCCGCACGGATCGGCTGACAGTCTGGATGGTGGTTCATCCACAAGAAGATTTCCCGTCCGTTGTCGTAGGCGATCCGTGGCAGGCAGCGGGAACCCATTACTCGGTAATCGAAGTGGTAACGTCCATATGCCACTCCACCAAGGGCCAGCCCAACGATTAAGAGTCCAGCCTGGACGGCTTTGGAGTCATATCTCGCACGACGCACTCTGAGTGGAGGCGGTAGAATCATGGCCCCGGATCTCCCGTGAAATCGGAGGGACAGCTTGCCGGACCGGATGGCATGCGAACAGCTTCAAATCCGCTGTTTCTGCCGGATTAGCCCAAATCACTTCGGCTATGCTCCCCTCTCCAGGCCCCCCCCTACCAGGAGTCACATTGCCCGAGCCGTCCAACCCTACTTCCTCCCTCACCTTCATCGGCCTACTCTCTGGCACGAGCGCCGATGGGGCAGATTGTGCAATCGTTGATTTCGGTCCGCCCCGTCCCCACCTGGAAGCGTTTCAGACGGTGCCTTATCCCTCAGAACTCCGTGCCCAGATTCTGGATCTGGCCTCCTCAAATTACAGGGGGCGAGATCCCCTGGATTTTCTCGGAGCACTGGATGCTGAGCTTGGGGAGTTCTTCGGCCAGACCGTCATCCGGATTTTATCTGAATCCGGAATTTCCTCACGCCGGATCCAAGCCATCGGCAGTCATGGCCAAACCGTTCGTCATCGGCCGAAGGGTACCTATCCGTTTACGATCCAGATCGGCGACCCGAACCGGATCGCTGCCCAAAGCGGGATCCTCACGGTCGCGGATTTCAGGAGGATGGACCTGGCTTATGGTGGAGGAGGTGCTCCTCTCGTGCCCTCGTTCTGGAACGAATGCCTGGAACCGGATTCCCCAGCGTCCCGGGCAAAGACCGTCATCCTGAATCTTGGAGGCATTGCCAACCTCACCTTGCTGCCTCCCTTGGTGCCAGAGGTCATGGGGTTTGATACTGGGCCCGCCAATACCTTACTTGATGGCTGGGTTTCCGAGCAGACGGGTCAACCCTGTGACCAAGATGGCTTTTTCTCCAGCCAAGGACGGGTCATCCCGGAACTCCTCGAGGATCTCGCCCGGGACGACTACTTTAGTCGTCCGCCACCCAAAAGCACCGGACCGGAATATTTCAGTAGGGATTGGCTCCAGTCACGGCTTGCCCAGCAGCATGTCCACGCAACTGCCCCGGACATTGCCCGTACACTCACCGCGTTGACCGCATTTACGGTCACACAGGCAGTCCTCGCTCATGCACCTGCAGGAAATCGCCTTCTGGTCAGCGGAGGAGGGGGGAAAAACCCACTTTTCATGGAGGAAATCCGACACCGCCTCCCCGGCTGGACAGTAACGACCACCCGGGCTGTCGGGTTTGACCCGGATGCGCTTGAGGCCATAGCATTTGCATGGCTGGCTTGGAAAAGGCTCTCTCATGAACCGGCGAGCCTACCCTCGGTAACCGGGGCCCGGAAGCCTGCTGTACTGGGCGCCATTTACAGACCTCCCCCAGCTTGATCGGCACTGATTGACCTTGGAACTTACCGATTGAATAGCACTCCAGGTAGCAGAGTGCTAAAATATCTCCCAAGTCATGGTGCATTAGGCGAGGTTCGCTTTATGAATCAAGAACTTGAAGCTTTCCAAGCCATAACCCAAAGTCCCCAGCAGAGTCTGGAAGCCTATCTCAAGGCGATCCGCCGTATTCCGGTGCTGTCGCCCGACGAAGAACGGGAACTATTCCGCCGGTACCGGCAGGATGGCGATCTTTTTTCGGCCCAGAAACTCGTCTTGTCCAACCTCCGCTTTGTGGTCTACATCGCGAGAAGTTATCGCAACTATGGCCTTCCCATGGGTGATCTCGTCCAAGAAGGCAACATCGGACTCATGAAAGCGGTCAAACATTTCAACCCCGAGCGGGGCGTTCGGCTGATCAGCTTTGCAGTCCATTGGATTCGGGCGGAGATCCATGAATTTATCATCCGGAATTGGCGCCTGGTCAAAATTGCCACGACAAAAGCCCAGCGCCGTCTTTTCTTCAACCTCCGCAAGCACCTCAAGGGTCCGGGGAGCCTAACGGCCGCGGAAGCCGCGAGGATCGCACAAGACTTGAGAGTCAGCCCGGCGGAGGTACACCATATGGAGACTCGGCTTCTGGGACATGAAATCAGCCTGAACGGGCGGACAGATGCCGCGGGCGAAGAGATGGAGTCGCCACGTGCTCCCATCGAATGGCTGGCAGATGAGACCAGCCGGGATCCAGAGTCTCTGCTCGAGCAGGCAGACTCAGAAAGACATGAGCACCGGAGCCTAGAGGCAGCCCTAGAAAAACTGGATGATCGCAGTCGTGAGATCGTGCGTGCCCGCTGGCTCGGAAGTAGTGAAAAGCCCGCACTCAAGGTTCTGGCAGAACGTTTTGGTATCTCGGTCGAAAGAGTCCGCCAGATTGAGGCTAAGGCTTTGGGTCGCCTGCGTCAGGAACTCGGACCACTCGCTGCAACCTGAATTCTCTCTAGTTGATTCGGATCAGGCGCTCCCCCACGGCGGGGTCACGTAGTGTCCCACGAGCAGAAACGCGAAAAGCAGGGACAGATACCAGATGGAGTACCGGAATAGCGCGAGCGCAGAGGGCACCGGTTGGGCAGCCCGGGTGAGCCGCACCAGCCCGGCGAGAAAACCACCGTTCAATGCCGTCACACCAGCCAGGTAAATCCACCCGCCATAACCAAGCAGTCCCGGCAGGTAGCTGATGGCATTCAGCAGGATCGTATAAAGCACGATCTGCAGGATCGTGAACCGCTCACCATGGGTTACGGGGAGCATGGGAATTCCTGCACGCTCGTAATCGCTCCGGCGGCCAATGGCCAGGGACCAGAAATGGGGCGGAGTCCACACAAAGATAATCATGAACAGGCTGAGGCTGACCGCTGAGATGTGATCGGTCATCGCTGTCCAGCCGAGGATCGGGGGTGCCGCTCCCGCTGCCCCTCCGATCACGATGTTCTGCGGGGTGGTTTTCTTGAGGAAACGCGTATAGACGAGGCCATAGCCGATCAGCGAGACCAGGGTGAGAACGGCCGTGAGTCTATTCACGGCAACAACCAGAATGATCAAGGCCGCCGTGGCCAGAAGCCAGGCCCAGCAGAGAACCTGCCATGGCAGGAGATGCCCCTGGGGAAGGGGGCGATAACGTGTCCTCAGCATCTGGGCATCGATACGCCGGTCCAGGAGATGGTTAAACGCGGCTGCGGAGGCTGCGGCACATCCAATTCCAACTGTCGCCGCACACAAAAGACCCAGGGGTGGCCACCCGGGAACCGCAAGCAACATACCAACCAAGGCAGTAAACACGATCAGCGAGACCACCCGGGGCTTCGTCACCCCGATGAGATCGCGCCAATTCACAAGTAGCAGAGTCTTTAGCGGGGAGACGGGGCGGGCGTCCACAACGCATAGACCAGAAGCGAGACCGCACCCAGCAGGAGCGCAGCAAAAAAGGTATGGCTGACAGCAAGCCAGCGCGGCATGCCAATTGTCGCCATGCTGACCCCGATGGTCACTTGAATGACCGTGAGACCCGCGACCACGGCACTCATCAACCTAACGGTCCTTCTCCGGCAGCGGACCCAAAGGGCTGCCGCCCACGCCATCACAGTGACGGAAACCACGAGCGCCCCGAGACGGTGCAGGAAGTAGATCGCCGCCCGTGCACGCAGTGGGAGCGTGCCCCCTTGGTAATTGACACCCAGACGGTTCCAGAGCACGAAAGCCCGTCCGTACGCAAGGTGCTGAGGCCACCAGCGACCGAGACAGGTCGGGAAATCCGGACAACCGACCCAAGCGTAATGCGTACTGGTCCAAGCCCCAAGGAAGATCTGAATCACTAGGAAGGAAAGCGCAACGAGCCCTATCCTGCGTCCCCATGGAGACAGGACCTCCCCCCGCCAGCTGAAGGTGCCGGTGTCTCGAGCCCAGAGGAGAAGCAAGCAGTCCCAGATCAAAAGCGCTCCCAGTAGGTGTCCGACCACAACGAGTGGCTCGAGCTCAAGGGTGACGGTCCACATGCCCAGAGCCGCTTGCAGGACGACGAGTCCCAGGATGACCCAAGGGAGCCTCCGCGGCCGCTGCTCCCGCTGGCGCGCTTTGGAAAGTGACAATAGCGCGATCACCAAGATCACAAGACCGAGACCGCCGGCAAGGTAACGGTGGAACATCTCCTTGAAGGCCTGAGCTGGACGGAGCGGCCGACCGGGGTGCAATCGGTCGGCTTGTCGAATGGCCATTGCCCGGGTCGGTACCACCAGGTGTCCATAGCATGCGGGCCAGCTTGGACAGGACAGACCTGCATTGGACAGCCGGACATAGGCCCCCACGGCTATCAGCGCCAGTGTCCAGACGATTGCCAGTGCCGTAAATACCCGGAACCAGTCCCAGCGCCTGCGCATCAGCTGATCTCGGAAACGGAGAGCAAGCGTTTGAGATCATGGAGCAATCCGGCCGGATTGACAGCGGCCGGATACGACATCATGAGGTTACCCATGGGATCGACTAAATAGATACGCTGCCCGAGGTGAGCATGTGACGCCTTGAAAAACTGTCGGATAAAATCCCGGCCGGTCCGGCCCCTAGCCATGACGATGGTGAGATCTGGGTCCTCGACCCTGAGAAATGCGAGCTTCCGTGGGTGCTGGGTCACCACATAGAGACGTTGCACACGGCGAATCTGCTCCCCCAAGGCGAGGCGGATCTGGCGGGTAGCATAAATCGCCGCCCGGCAATCGGGATCGCAATTAGCTCCGCCGATGTAAACCAAGGTCCAACGACCATGAAAATAGCGGGAGCCGTCGGCTTGGGGACCGGCAATCCACTGGAGCGGGGTGATCCGCAGTTTGACCGGCGGGGTAATCAGGTTCCCATAGTTTGTGGTCTGACCTACCCCCCACTGGTCTACATTGACGTACCAAAGCCCGGCGATCATGAAAGGCAAGGCAAAAACGCCAATCAGGGCGACCCAGATAGCCCATCGCGGGAAGAAAGACTGGCGGGTTGCGTTCATGAAGGAGACTTCCGCTGCAGGTTAAGGCCGATCCACACGCCCAGAACAACTAAGGCCAAGATTGTCCATTGCACAGCATAGCCGAAATGCTGCTCGGGTCCGATTTTCTTGATCGGCCTCCACTGGCGGACGAAGCCACCTGGCTGATGGGGACCCAGTAACAGCACGAGATGCGTAAGTCGGTGCCGATAAAGCGCCTCTAAGTAACGATGGGAAGGGTAGAGGACCGGCTTAGGCCAATGGGGAGGGACTGGTCCGCGTCCGAGGCGGAGCGCGGGGCGCGGGATCCGGCCGGCGTATCCCACGAGTCGAACGGTTCCATGGGGAAGCTGTTTATCCAAGTCCTTCCGCGTCGCACCCAACGGACTAGTGGGTATCCATCCACGGTCGACCGGAATCCAGGCCAGGCTCGCACGGGGCCGGAAAACACTCACGACCTCTGAGCCGATTTCGTTTCGATGGTAAAGGTCGATGAGAAGAAGGTCCCTTTTCCGGAGATACCGTCCTTGAATGGAGATCCGCTCAAAGGGTGCGGTAGAAAATCCTGGGGACCAGGGCGCAGACCGTGCCCGGGCACTTGTTTGAAGCGTCCTTAGCTGGCTTTCGCCATGCCAAGCAGCATGCCACTGCCAATGTGCGAGAAAACTAAATCCCACGATCAGGATCCAGGCCGCAATGGTGGGCCACCACCTCGGTCGAAAGCGCCAGCCGATCATCCACAGTCCACCATGGTCATGGAGCGTAAAACCCATGGCATACTAGGGCTCGGCTCCGCTCACCGAGGTCCCCGGTCGCAGCCATGCTTTTCAAGATCGTCATTGTCGCGCTCTTCATCGTGATCGTCGCCACCTTGTTTCAAGGACTGTGGTTCCTGTTCAAGGATCGAGGAGAAAGCACCCGCACGGTCCGGGCTCTGTCCTGGCGGATCGGACTTTCCCTCGTCCTTTTTCTGCTACTGATGCTGGGTTATTGGCTTGGCTGGATCCATCCGCATGGCATCCAGCCCGGTATGCCGGGATAGCTGTGCCTGACCCGATTCAGAGCCAATACACGAAGATAAAAAGACCCAGCCAGACGATATCGACGAAGTGCCAGTACCAGGAGACCGCCTCAAAGGCGAAGTGACGCTCTGGCGTGAAATGCCCACGTAATACTCGGACCAGAATCACCGTCAACATGATCACGCCAATCGTGACGTGCAGGCCATGGAAACCGGTCAAAATAAAAAAG
>JAKARN010000051.1 GCA_021828425.1 Pseudomonadota bacterium
GATCTCGCGGATAGATCTGGCAGGAGGGCTGGGAAGGTCTGCCGCGTCGGTGGAGGGTAGACATAGTCGCCAAAACCGACGTCCACATGCACGGGAATGATTGCCTTGGCCAGTTCGCCCGTCAGGTTCAGCTGGGCGCCTTGGTACTTGTCGGCTTCGCGCACCGGCTCGACTCGCAGGCTTGCCGGGTCGAAGACAATGCCGTCGTCGGGGGCTTGGACCTGGCAGATGCGGGTAAAGAGTTCGGTGATGGCGGCAGGGTCAGAGTCGCCCTGGCCGAGCAAGTCGAGGTCACCGGTGGGCCGGAAGGCGTGCTCGGGCCAGGTGACGAACAGCATGGCGCCCTTGAGCACATAGTGCTCGGCAGCCTCCGTCTGACTGAGCCGATAGAGCAGGCGTTCGATAGCGTAGCGCGTCAAGACTCGCTGGTAGTCATCGCGATGCTCCTTGGCATGCTGGAGCAGCCGCGCCCTGACGGATGCCGCGGGATTCTTTAGAGTCTTGCCATTCATTGCACCGCTTTGATATAGGGCGCGATCCGTTCGGTGACGCGATCGATGGCTGCGTACTTCATCAGCTCGCTCGGGGTAGTCTTTCTTTTGCGCAAGGCGTCCCGCAGCGCTTCGATGGCGACGTCCTCGCCAATATGGCGGCGATGCTTGAAGCAATCCGCTACGGTTTTTGCGACACCGTAGATCGGCACGTCGACCCCCTCTATGCGGATGTGCTCGATGCCCGCGGTCAGGACCGCACCAGTGGCGCGAACAATCTCGAGCCGCGGATTCCGCACGTTCGGCGTCCTGGCTCCGTGAGGAATGGTCATCCAGACCGCGTGCGGCAGCTGAGTAGTCAGTTCGTGGTACCGAAGCGCACTGACGAGGCTGATCACGCCGTTCGGGGCGAGACGGGCGGCTTCAGCCAGGTCATGAGCAACGTCCTCGCCCACGCGTTCCGGGTCTTGGTAGAGGCCGCGGCCAAGCTGGACAAGGTCGCCGGCGTCGGTCAGGCGCTTCAGGTAGACCAGAGGGATGCCCGCCGCTTTGAAATCGCGTGCGCGCGCAATTCCCCTGTCATGGATGAGGCGGAGCGCGCGTTCGCGATAAGTTATATGACGTTCAGCCATTGTGTTATCTATTGTAGTCAATAATATACATCAATCAACATAAAGTAACAGTTGATAAATTACAGGTGAGATCATATAATTTTTATGATCATGGATCAAGCTACCTCAATCGACGATCTTACGCCCAAACATGTCCGAGCCGCACGGGCACTCCTGGCCTGGTCCCAGCAGGATCTCGCCAAGGCGGCGGGCGTGGCGACTTCGACAGTCGCTGACTTTGAAAGGGGTAAGAGAACCCCAGTTGCCAACAACGCCCAAGCCATTCGCAGCGCCCTCGAGGGCGCCGGCATCCGCTTCCTGCCCACGGGGGCAGTGATTGGACCGGCCATTCCGAGCATCGTGCCGAGCGAGCGTCCTGGCACGCCGATTCGATGGGTGGATGCGGAAAATCTTTCAGACTGGGCGAACCGCAACGATGGCGCCGTAAGCCTGCCGACCCTCATCGCTCATCTTATTCGCGCCACCCACGGTCCGGCCGTCCAGCTCCGCTTTCCCGCCGACGGGGGTGTGCGGCACCCGGGCTGGGACGGCCACACCTCGACCGAGACCGGAAGCACCTACGTGCCGCAGGGTGAAACCGGCTGGGAGATCAGCAGCCAGCGCAGCAACATAGCGCAGAAGGCGATAGAGGATTACCGCAAGCGCACGGCGGCGCCTGCGCCGCTCGTCCCCGCCCACGCCGCCTTTGTCTTCGTCACCCCCCGCCATTGGCCCAAGAAAGACGAGTGGGCAAAGGCCCGCCGCGATGAAGGTGTCTGGCGAGAGGTCCGTGCCTACGACGCTGACGACCTCGTCCACTGGATCGAGCAGACACCCGCAGTCGGACTTTGGCTGGCCACTCGCCTTGGTAAGCGGCCCGCTGGGATTCGCGAACTCGACAATATCTGGGAAGAGTGGTCGTGTGCAACCCAGTGGCCCCTCACGCCCGAACTGGTCCTCAGCGATCGGGACCAGGACGCAACGGCAGTGCTGCAGTGGCTACGCGGCGAGCCGTCCGTCTTCTCCCTCCGAGCGACCACGACGGATGAGGTGATCGCGTTTTTCCACGCCACCCTCAGCATGCTGCCGGACGACATGGCGGCCGCCTATCGGGCCCGTTGCCTCGTGGCGACCACGACTGCGGGCGCCCGGGCGCTGGCTAACGCGCCAGCGCCCCTGATTCTCCTTCTGACCGAACCCGAGCCCGGTCTGGCACGGACGCTCGTGGAACGGGGTCACTATGTGCTGCAGGCCTATGACGAGCGGCCGGTCGCGCGCGGCGAAGTCCGCACCCTCGCACGGGCATCACGCGAAGGGATCGCCAGGGCGCTGATCGCGGCCGGAATCGCCAAGCCTCGGGCTGAGGCGCTCGCGCGCGACAGTGCCCGCAATCTTACGGTCCTCCGCCGCCTCATCCCCGGCGCGCCGGGGCGCCTTCCTCGCTGGGCGCAAGACCCCCCCCCCCACGCCTTGCTGGCGGCACTGCTGGCAGGTGGTTGGGACGAGAACATGGAGGTTGATCGGGCTCTACTCGCCGCGATTGCCGACCAGCCGTATGAAACCGTCATCGCCGTCCTGGCGCCGTACGTCGGCGATTTCGACGCCCCGCTGCAGAAGATCGGCTCGACATGGCGCATCGCGTCGCCAGCGGACGCGTGGTTCCTGCTCGCGCCGTACCTGACGAGCGCCGACCTAACGCGCTTCGAGGCCGCGGCGCACACCGTGCTCGGCTCGGCGGACCCGCGTTACGAGATGGACCCCAAGGAGCGCTGGATGGCAGCGGTGCGCGACATCCGGCCGGCGTATTCGGGGCTGCTGCGTCACGGAATCGGGCAGGTGCTGATCCTGCTCTCGCTGTGGGGCGACAGGGTCTGTACCGTGCCCGACGCCGCGCGGCGCGCCGACGCCATCGTCGACAAGCTGCTCCGCAAGGCCGACGCACAACGGTGGTGGTCGCTCTCCCGGGATTTTCGACTGCTCGCCGAGGCCTCGCCCGGGGCCTTCCTGGGTGCCATCGAAGACAGCCTCGATGAGGACGATCCGCCCATCCACGCCCTGTTTGGCGCCGACGAGGGGGGCGTGTTCGAGACCGAACACCTCTCAGACCTGCTTTGGGCGCTGGAGTCCCTGGCCTGGTCGCCGGAACTGATGCCTCGGGTGACCCATGTCCTCGCACGGCTCGACGCCATCGATCGCCCGCCTGGGCGGAACGGGAATCGGCCGGCGAACAGTCTCCGCACAATTCACCTGCTTTGGTACCCCCAGACCTATGCAACGCTTGACCACCGACTTCAGGCTCTCGACCTGATTCGTAAGCATGAACCCGATGCTGCGTGGAAACTGATGCTCCGTCTCCTGCCGAAAGGGCCCGATACCGCGAGCCCGACCCCCATGCCGCTGTGGCGTGACTTCCCGATCGGCAACGTCGAAGACGTCACCTGGGGTCTCGTTGGGCACGGGGCCACCGCCATCACCGAACGGCTCGTCGCCGACGTGGGTGTGAACGCAGAACGCTGGTTGCAGCTGCTCGATCACCTGGCCGCTCTGGCTCCGGATTCCCAGGCTGGAATCGCAGCGCTCGAGGCGGCTGCGCCGAAGATTACGGACAAGGCCGATCGCGACCGGCTCTGGACGAGTCTGCGGCGCGTGCTGCACCACCATCACCACCACCGACGGTTCCCGGGCGCCAAATGGTCCATACCGACCGAGTTGCTGGATCGGCTGGAAGCGATCTACGAGCGCTTCGCGCCCTCGGATCTGCTTGAGCGCACGGCCTGGCTCTTCGAGCAATCCGCAGTACTACCCGAACCTTCGACAGCGGGCTGGGAGGCGCAGGTGCACGACATCGACGCTGCCAGACAGGAGGCGGCACGAATGTTGTTCTCCGAAGGCGGCGCGACATCCATCCTGGCGCTCGCGCGTCTCGTCGACGCGGCCGGGCACATCGGCAAGGCGCTCTACAACAGCGGACTTTCGGAGTCCGGCCTCGATTCGCTCCTCGAGGCGGCGCTGCGGAGCAACAACGATCATGAACGGGACGTCGCCCATGGCCTGATCATCTCCGTCTTCCGCGATCGAAAGGAGCCCTGGGCGGCGACCTTGATTGCCAAGGCCAAGAAAGAGGCGTGGGGTGACACCGCGCTTGTGACTATCCTGCGTGCGCTCCCCGTTCAACGCTGGACTTGGGACCAGGCTACCCAACTCGGTACAGTAATTGAAGATACCTACTGGCGCCATGTGTCTATGTTTTGGGAAAGCGAGGACAGCGAGGACATCGCCTTCGCCATCCGCAAGCTGATCTCTGTAGGCCGCGCGCGCCATGCCCTACAGCTGACAGGACAGGACAGTAAGGCCCAGCTACCGTCAGACCTGCTCGTCGATGTGCTGCGGGAGGCCGTGCGCCAGCCGTCCAAGAGTGACGGTACCATGAACGACGCAACCATGTTTCAGCACTACGTTACCAAGACACTTCAGATCCTGGATGAGCGCAGTAACGTAAGCAGGGACATTCTGGCCGAGCTCGAGTGGATCTATCTGCGAGTTCTGGAGCATTCACACCGACCGGCCAAGGTGCTGCTGGAGGCCCTTTCGGAGCGGCCCGCGCTATTCATCCAGGTGCTCAGCGCGGTATTCAAGGCGAGCGAAGAAGGCGTCGTCGATGTCGAACCCGAGAACCCCGAGAACCCCGAGCACACCCGTACTGTCGCCAAACAGGCGTATCGGCTGCTGGAACTCTGGAACCGCCTTCCTGGCACTCGTGACGACGGCACCCTTGACGGCCAGGTTCTGGAGGCTTGGATCAAGGCGGCTCGGTCACGCGCCAAAACGGCGGGGCGGGAAGAGATCGCCGACAGCCGGATTGGGCACATGCTGTCGGCCTCACCGGTCGGGGCGGACGGCAACTGGCCGGCCGAAGCAGTGCGCGACGTGCTCGACCTGTTTCGCAGTAAGCCGATGATCGAAGGCTTTTGCATCGGGAAAAGAGAACGGGGTGGCGTCACCGCGCGGATGCCGTGCGACGGGGGGAATCTCGAACGCCAGGAGGCTGCGAAGTACCGCAACTGGGCGGAGGCCATCGCCTACGAACATCCACATACTTCAAAGGCCCTCGACACCCTGGCGGACAGCTACGAAAACGAAGCGCGCTCCCACGACGAAGATGCCGAGCGCCGGGACTGGTGGTATTAGAGATCGGCGACGGCAGCAGGAATACCGCTCTGGCGAGGGGGTCGACGTCCTGTCGCAGCAGGCGCCACTGATCGATCCTACAGTCTGCGGTCGGTCCCTGATCACCCTCCACCCTGCCGCGCTTTGTGGCTCCTGCAGACGCGCGACTGTAGCGGCGCGCTATGATCGTTGGTCGGGCAGGTGTCAGCCCGATGAAGATGTCGCTCTTAATGGGTCAGGGAACCCGACGCGCCATATTCGGGTGCGAGAACCATCCTGACGGATAATAAGGTTTACACATATCAATGTGTGTGATCAAAAGGGAGATCAACATGCTTCCACGTCGCCGGTTCGTGTTGTGTTGCTTGATGATGCTCATGTGGCATTCTGCCCGAGCAGGATCAACTCCCGGACCCTCTCCCCTCATTTGGCTTTTCGCAGGAAGTGGCGTTTCCCGTCTGGCTGAGGCTCACGGGGGACGGGCTTTGCTGCGGGGTGTGCTGAACCGGCCGGAGACCTGGGTGATGGGCCACACCCCGGATGTGCCACCGCGTGCGATGCGGGTGGGGGGGGCTTCTCGTCTGTACGGTTTCCACCACGCGGTGGAGTCGCCAGTCCCTGCTGTCGTCCTGGACATCGAGAACTGGCCCATGACACCACCGGCGGAAAAAGAACATCCCGTGGCCACTTATGCCAAGGCGGCCCGGATCGCTGCCGCCCATCACAAAATGCTGATCGCAACCCCGGCCATGGATCTGGTGCGGGCTGTGGACCCCGCGTCGCGGGGTCCTCTCTACCGCCGCTTTCTTGAATTGCGTCTGGCCGCTCGGATTGCGCCCTATGCCGAGGTCTACGAGATCCAGGCGCAAGGGATCGAGAATGAGCCACGCCGTTACCTGGCGGTGGTCCGTGCGATTGCCCGGCAGGTGCGATCGATTCATCCGCAGGTGAGGATTCTGGCAGGACTGAGCACGGGTCCTTCGGGGCAGAGGACGAGTGCCCTCACGTTATATCGGGACGTGGTGGAGACCCGGGACATTGTCTCCGGTTACTGGCTCAACATCCCCGGTCATAGTCGCGGGTGTCCCCGTTGCACCACGCCACACCCGGAGATCGCGGTACGCCTTTTGCATCGCCTGGTGAGGTCCCGTCAGGGATTTTTGACGCGGTGACCCTGCCTTTTGATGATCCAAACAATGACAACCCGTCTCAGTCAGTCAATGGAGCAATACGCGCTGACCGATCAAAATGAAGTTCCGGACAGGACGGATACCGGGATTGTTCTCTCATCTCGATTAAACTAAAGGTTCTTCATTGACTGGGGTCATCATGCCGGGAAAAACCATTCTTGCGGTTATCGGAGGCACGGGCGCGGGTGCACTGGAGGATTTTGTAGAGGAACGACGGGACGAAATCTCGACTCCGTGGGGATCGCCCTCCGCCCCGCTTCGCTGGGGCCGTCTTTTCGGTGCCGAGATCGTGTTCCTGGCACGCCACGGGGACGGCCATGCACTGGCTCCCCACCAGATCAACTACCGGGCCAATCTCTGGGCGATCGATTCGGTGGGGGCCCGCTCCGTGGTTGCGCTCGCGGCCGTCGGTGGAATCTCGCCTCGCATGGAGCCCGGATCGGTGGTGATCCCGGACCAGTTGATCGACTATACCTATGGGCGTGCCCAGACCTTTTTTGATGGGGAGGAGGATCCGGTCAAGCACATCGATTTCACCGACCCCTATGATCCCGGGATGCGCAAATGGCTGTGTGACGGGGCCCGCCAGGCGGGTGTGCCCCGGATCGAGCAGGCCACCTACGGGGTGACCCAGGGGCCACGCCTGGAGACCCGAAAGGAAATCAGCAAGATGGAGCAGGACGGCTGCGATATCGTCGGCATGACGTCCATGCCCGAAGCTGCCCTGGCGCGTGAGCTGGGTCTCGCCTACGCCTGTTGTGCCCTGGTCAGTAACTGGGCGGCCGGCAAGGGAAGCCGACCCATCCACGACGAACTTGAAGAATCCCTGAGGCAGGCGATTTCGCGGATGCGGCTCACCCTGGAGGCGGCCTTGGCAAGGCCGTTACCGGAACGGCCTTGACATAAACCAGAACCCCGTAGGCCGGGTTGTCGAAATAGTTGATCCGCCCGGGACGGACCTGGTTGGCTTGGTGGATGGGGTAGACATTGAGGATCCATCGTGAAGACGGGTGCCGGGTCGGTTGTTGGCCCGCACCTGGCCGCTTCTTTGGGGTGGGGGCTGGTTTTCTTTCGACAAGAGCGGTATGGATCGCAATGTAGACGTGGCGTTGGACGGTGATTTTGACGGTACCGTAAACCGTGGGCTTCCGGGGGGGCGTGGACAGCCTGCCCCGGGCCGGTACCGAAGTGCCCTTCCGGTGGGTGTGGATGGTCCCTCCGGAAACGGGGGGTTTTTCCTCCCGCCCGGGGTTGAGGGCGACGGGAATCGCCGAATCGAAATTGAGGGGAGGCTGGATCCAGGCCACCTTGAGCATGGGGGCGTAAAGGGCAGCGGCCCGGAGAGTGGCCCAGACGCGTTGCATGCGGGGTCCGAGAGAGGCCGGCCGGAAGGCGCTCACGCCTCTCTTGGATAGATGGAGGCCTTCCTGGATGAGTGCCTTGGGCAGACGATGGGACCACCGTTCATGGGCACCGGCATCGGGATCCAGGGTGCGAAACACAATGACCTGGACCCATTGATCCGGCGCAGGGACGGAGGGTGGCTGGGCCCGGGCGGCGCCCGCGGTCACCCCGGCCAGGAGGGCGAAGAGCGTGGGCAGGACGGAGTGCTTTGCGGTCAAGGTGGAGGCCTCATGGGGTTGCGGGCGAGCCTCCGAGTATTGTAAGGATTTCGTCAATCCATTGGGTTCGTTCCAGAAGGCCCGGCAGGGGTTTCCGGTAGACCAGCCGAAGGGCGCCTTCCATGCGGTAGGCGGGTTTCTGGCGGTCCATCAGGCTCACGAGGTGGGCCGGGTCAATGTGCGGGTTCGGGCTGAAAACGATCCGACCGCCCGTGCCCGTGGTTTCGATGCGTTCGATTCCGAGGGCAGTTGCCCGCAGGCGGAAACCGGAGAGGAGAAAGAGCGTGGCCAGGGGTTCTGGAACGGGTCCGAACCGGTCCGAGAGCTCACTGCTCAGGCGCTCCAGGTCGGAGGGGCCGTCGATTGAGGCCAGCCGTTTGTAAAGGACCAGGCGCTGGTGGATGTCCGACACGTAGTTTTCCGGGATCAAGGCCGGCTCGTGGAGGTCGATTTCCGTCCTCCGGAAATCGACCATGATGGCCGGTTGGGCTGTGCCGGAT
>JAKARN010000052.1 GCA_021828425.1 Pseudomonadota bacterium
ACGGGTTCTCGATTGGAAGCAACGATCTAACCCAGTTGACGCTCGGAGTGGACCGTGATTCCGCGATGGTGGCTTTTGAGTACGATGAACGGGATCCAGCCGTTATGGAAATGATCCGGCAGGCTGTCTTGGGTTGCCGTCGCAATGGAATTCACTCCGGTCTGTGCGGCCAGGCTCCGTCAGATTACCCGGAGATGGCCGATTTCCTGATCCAATTGGGGATTGACTCAGTCAGCCTCAACCCGGATACGCTGGTGTCCACCACGCTGCGTGTGCTTGACTTGGAAAAAAGCCTACAAGTGAAAGGCGCCAGCTAAACCGATGGCACAGTTTCGATGAATGTAGTGAAACTGCCCCCATACCAGCAGCTCGATTTCTCATCGGCGGAGATCCCACACGAAATCCGGAATCGGCTGGAATCCTATGTGGCGCTTCTTTTACAGTGGAATCGGAGCTACAACTTGGTGGGTACCCAAGAGGGATCCCGACTCTGGCCACGACATGTCTACGATAGTTTGGCCCTGCGATCAGTCATCCGGGGACAGATGGGAATCGACATCGGAAGTGGAGCCGGATTCCCTGGTTTGGTGCTAGCGCTTGCCGATCCAGAGCGTCCTTTTTGCCTGATCGAATCCAACCGAAAAAAAGCCCTATTTCTGGATCATGTCAAACGCAAGCTCAGCATTGATAATCTCGAAATTCGGAACCAGCGGGCAGAACGAGTGATCTGTAAACCTCGGATTGGATCGGCCACATTCACGAGTCGTGCCCTCGGCCCACTCAGCTATTTTTTGAACGTGACAGCACCTTGGTGTGAGCGGGAGGATCAATGGCTGGCAATGAAAGGGGAGTGGCCGCCCACCGAATGGCTCGCCTCGGATTCAAGATGGTATGTGGCTAGCGTCTGGCGAGTTTGGATGGACGGCTCCGATACCCACCGTCACGTTTTCGACCTGCGTCTCAGGCCGGATGGGTTGGGCTCAATCCCCCGACCCATCGACCCGTCCATGGTAGAGTGATCCAGATCGGTAGACCGTTCTGGGGGACCGGACCATGAGTCGGGTACTGGCCATTGCCAACCAAAAAGGCGGGGTTGGCAAGACCACAACAGCGATCAATTTGGCAGCCGCCCTTGCGGCATACCGTCGACACGTTCTTTTGGTGGACCTGGACCCTCAAGCTAATGCCACGACCGGTCTCGGAATCGATAAACGGCGCTTGAAGGCAGGCACTGATGCCGTTCTCGGGGGCCGAATAAAACTGTCCGAAGCCTTGGTGGAAGTACCGGTACCACCCGGAAGTTTCAGGTTATTGCCGGCTCATGCCGACCTGACGGCCACCGAGGTGGCTTTGACCCGTTCCGGAGCCGGCGAAAATCGCCTGAAAAACCTGATCCAGAGTGCGGGCCCGTTCGACGATATCCTGATCGACTGTCCTCCCTCGCTGAATATCCTGACAGTCAACGCTCTGGTCGCATCGAGCGGAGTACTCATTCCGATCCAGTGCGAATATTACGCTCTTGAAGGGTTGTCCTCGCTACTCGAGACTATCCGATCAGTGCAGCAGTCCCTCAATCCACACCTCAAGATCGAAGGGCTGCTGAGAACCATGTTTGATGCTCGGAGCAGTCTCCATCACGAAGTGTCCTCCCAACTGATCGTCCATTTTGGGAACCAGGTGTACCGGACCGTTATTCCTCGCAATGTTCGTCTCGCAGAAGCACCTAGTCATGGTGTTCCCATCCAGGTTTATGATGCTGCCTCCCGAGGGGCAATGGCCTATCTTGCTCTTGCGAGTGAACAGTTGGAACGATTCCCCGTTGGGCAGGGCGCTGATAGAATGCCCAGTACCGAGCGTGGGAGATAGATCTATGTCCATGAAACGCCGCCCACTGAACCGGTCCTTGTCGGCGATCCTTGGGCAGCAGGAAGAGTCCTCTGTGCCAGAAGGCTTGGAGTCGCTACCGGTCGAGTACCTCACGCCCGGTCGCTACCAGCCACGTCGTGATATCCCCCGTGAGCAGTTGCTCGAACTGGCACAGTCGATTCGCACACAGGGAATCTTGCAGCCGATCCTTGTGCGGCGATTGGCCGAGCCTAACCGCTATGAGATCATTGCCGGGGAGAGACGTTGGCGTGCGGCGCAGATTGCGGGCCAGCTTGAGGTCCCGGTGATTGTTCGGACATTGGATGATGCAGCGGCTCTGCAGGTGGCCCTGATTGAAAATCTCCAGCGAACTGATCTCCATCCGCTGGAAGAAGCACTCGCCCTGAAGCAGTTGGTGACTGAGTTTCACATGACCCACGAGCAGGTTGCGGAAACAGTGGGGCGCTCACGTACGGGGGTCACCAATCTCCTGCGGCTTCTCGACCTGCGTTCGGTTGCACGTGAGCTGCTGCAATCAGGTCGACTCGAGATGGGCCACGCCAGGGCATTGCTTTCAATTACGGGTTCCGCACAGGATGAAGCTGCGCGCTACATCTCCGAGAATGCGCTGAATGTGCGGCAGACGGAGCGCTATTTGAGACGCCTCCAAGGATCAGCGCGTGAGGCGGGGGCGGGTGGGTCAAAGGCCACCAAGGAAAAATCCCGCGACGCTGACCGTCTGAGGTTAGAGCGGGAACTAACCGAGCACTTAGGCCGGCGCGTCGAAGTCGAGACATCGGGCGCTCAGGGGAGAACCGGCCGTCTACTCATCCATTTCAAGGGATTGGATGATTTCGAAGCCTTGCTGAGCCGGCTGGGATACCGCCGCAGGACTTGATCGGATTGGGGGCGTTGCCCTAAAATAGGCTGATAATTGTGCCTTCTCGGGGCCCCCAAAAGGGCAGAGGGAGGGTCTCCTGCGACTCAGGTGGGGGAGGGGCATGCGATCTTGGCTGGTCGGCCGGGCGGGCTTCAACAAGCTTCTTGTCGTCGAACTGGTTCTGAGTCTCGCTGTGGGTTTGGCCGCCACGGTATTCTCCGGGATCCGTGCCGGGGTTGGCTGGTCTGCAGGCGGGATGATGCAGGTCATGGGGAATGCCGTGCTCGGAGCTATTTTCTTAAGCGGCACACCCGGCCCATCACACATAAGCCGTTGGATTTTTGGAGAAATTTCAAAATGGTTGGTCATGGGCATCCTAGTGATTGGGGCAATCCGAACAGGATTGGTGTCCGATTTGGCTCTGGCCGGCGGTTTCTGTCTCATGCTGTCAGTCCATGTCGTAGGGATTGGACTCATCCTCGTCCGTGTCGGGTCAGCGGTATCGTGAGGAGGGAACGACCGTGACTCGGACTGGGTATATCCAAGAACATCTTCGATACTGGTCGGTTGGTCAGGGATTAATGTCCATCCACTTGGATACCGTCATCATGTCATGGACCCTTGGGCTTTTGATGTGCGGGATCGGCATCTGGCTGGCTCGGCGAGCCACGAGCGGGGTGCCGGGACGGATGCAGAATATGGCCGAGCTCTTGGTCACCTTCGTCGATCAGCAGGTCCGCGAGATCCTGCATGGGGATAATCCCCTGATTGCACCTTTGGGGCTGACCCTTTTTGTCTGGATCTGGCTTATGAACTTTATGGATATTCTTCCGGTCGACCTTGTACCCCGTCTGGCATCTTGGCTAGGGGCTCCGCATTTCAAACCCGTACCCACGAATGACGTCAACCTGACATTCGCGCTTTCCACGAGCATTTTCGTGCTCATGATTTTCTCTAGTTTCAAAGTCAAGGGTCTCAAAGGCTATGGTCGGGAGATTCTAAGCCGGCCTTTCGGTTGGTATCTCGCACCGGTCAATCTTTTCTTTCGCGTTATCGAAGATCTGGCGAAGCCTTTATCCCTTTCACTCCGGTTATTCGGAAACCTGTTTGCCGGGGAGATGATTTTTGTTCTCATTGCTGCACTCCTGCCTTGGTGGATCAGCTGGGTTCCTGCGCTTGGATGGACTCTCTTCCACCTCCTTATCATCACTTTGCAAGCTTTTATTTTCATGATGTTGAGCATTGTTTACCTGGCCATGGCTCACGAAAGCCACTGAAATCGAAACCCGTTTTTAACTGGAGGTCCGTACCGTGTCGATTATCGCCCAAGTCGCTGAAATTCAGGGTTTGTCAGCAATTGCCGCCGGACTGATGTTCGGTTTGGCCGCCCTTGGAACCGGCATCGGTTTCGGAATTCTCGGGGGACGGTTTCTGGAGGGGGTGGCGCGACAGCCGGAACTCACTCCCATGCTGACCATCCGGATGTTCATCATGGCCGGTCTGCTTGATGCGGTTGCGATGATTTCCGTGGTTTTTGGCCTACTCATGCTCTTTGCCAATCCCTTCGTGCCCCAGATACTCGAACTAGCGCATCACCTCTAAACGGGTTGTCACTCGGCGGGCTACCCACGGGAGGAATACCATGAACCTAGACCTCACTTTCGCATCTGAAGTCCTGGCTTTCGCCCTTTTTGTCTGGATCACGATGCGCTATATCTGGCCACCGCTGAGCCAGGCTATGGCCGAGCGTGAGAAGAAAATCGCGGATGGTCTTGCTTCGGCGGAACGGGCTGTCCGGGACTTGGAAAAGGCAAAGGACAAGGCGGTTTCCATCTTGCGCGAAGCGCGTCAGGAAGCGTCGACGGTCGTTGAAACGGCCCAGCACAGAGCCAGCCAACTCGTAGAACAAGCTCAAAAGAGTGCCCAAGATCAGGCAAAACAAATTTTGGAGCAGGGGCATCAGGAGCTGGAACTCGAAGTGGGGCGTGCAAAGGAGCGGCTCAAAAACCAGCTGGCTGAGCTGTCCATTGAAATCGCCCAGAAGATTCTAGAGCGGGAAATCGATCCCGGACGCCACGCGGCACTCCTGAGGGCGGCTGGGGAGCGCCTGCAATGAGTCGAACGGTTGCGCGACCCTATGCACGGGCGATTTTTGAAGTCGCGGGCTCGGAAAACCGGCTTGAGCATTGGGAGCATCTTTTGGTCGATCTGGCGACTGCTCTGGAACGGCCTGACATCGTGTGGGTGTTATCGCATCCTCGCGCGAGCGCGGAAGACCGACTTGAAGTGCTGGACTTGACCCTGGCCCGGCGACTTGAAATTTCCGAGCGTAATTTCCTGAAGCTTCTGATCGTGCATCAACGCTGGAATGAAGTCAGCGATATCGCCTCGCTTTACTCCGAAATGAGGCGGGCGGCCGCATCTGAAACTGAATGTCAGGTCACGACGGCACTGGTGATCGACGAAGCGTCTCAGACGGAGTGGAAGGTTGGGTTAACAAAGAAGTTGGGCCGGCGAGTCCACTTGATTTTCCGTGTTGATCCAGTGCTTATCGGGGGGGGCCAGATCCGGATCGGAGATCGTGTCTGGGACGGAACGGTCCGTGGACGCCTGGACCTGCTTTCCCGGGCTTTGACCTGTCCAGCCTAGTATTCCAGAGGTTGATTACATGAGTGATTCTGTCCAACTTAGCCCCGCCGAAATCAGTTCCCTCCTCCGAGAACGTATCCAGCGTTTCGAGGCCGGTATCGATGAACGGGAGGTCGGCACAGTCGTTAGCGTTGCCGATGGGATCGTTAGGATTTACGGGCTCAGCGGGGTCCGCTACGGCGAGATGCTCGAATTCCCCGATGGTGGGACGGGCCTTGCACTCAATTTGGAACGCGATGCTGTCGGTGCAGTGGTTCTCGGTAACTACGAACAACTGACCGAAGGACAAGAGGTTCGGGCGACTGGTCGGATCCTCGAGGTTCCAGTGGGTCCAGAGCTTCTCGGCCGTGTTGTGGATCCGCTGGGTCGGGCCTTGGATGGGGGGCCTCCACTCCCCGAAGTTCACCGTGCCCCGATCGAGAAAGTCGCACCGGGCGTCATTGCCCGTCAATCGGTATCCCAGCCAGTCCAAACGGGGCTCAAAGCGATTGACGCGATGGTACCAATCGGTCGCGGACAGCGCGAGTTGATTATCGGTGACCGCCAGACCGGGAAAACGGCGTTGGCCCTCGATACAATCATCAACCAGCGCCACACGGATCTTTTCTGTGTATATGTGGCAATCGGACAGAAAGCCTCAAGCGTTTCACAAGTCGTCCGCAAGCTGGAGGAGCACGATGTCCTCAAGCGGACCATCGTGGTTGCTGCCACAGCGGCAGAATCGGCTGCACTGCAGTTCATCGCGCCCTATGCGGGCTGCACCATGGGCGAGTATTTCCGCGACCAGGGTCAGGATGCGCTCATCATCTACGATGACCTTACTAAACACGCTTGGGCTTACCGGCAGATTTCCTTGCTGCTAAAACGTCCACCCGGCCGTGAAGCCTATCCCGGCGACGTGTTTTATCTGCATTCCCGGCTGCTTGAACGGGCCTCACGCCTCAATGTCCGTGAAGTGGAGCAGCGGACCGGAGGGCGAGTTAAGGGCCGGACCGGGTCGCTGACGGCACTGCCTATCATTGAGACCCAGGCCGGAGATGTTTCGGCATTCATTCCGACCAATGTCATCTCCATCACCGATGGCCAGATTTATCTTGAGAATGATTTATTCAACGCGGGTATCCGCCCCGCAATCAATGCCGGGCTCTCCGTTTCCCGTGTTGGTGGTGCCGCACAGACAAAAATCATCAAGAAGTTGGGCGGTGGAGTCCGTTTTGCTTTGGCCCAATACCGGGAACTGGCGGCCTTTTCGCAATTTGCATCAGAACTCGACGAAATCACACGGCGCCAGTTGGAACGGGGCCAGCGGGTCACAGAGCTCATGAAGCAAAAGCAATACAGTCCCCTGTCCATTGCCGAGATGGCTATTTCACTGTTTGCTGTCAATGAGGGAGATCTCGATGGCATCCCCGTTGCCGAGGTTGGCGCCTTTGAAGGTGGTCTGCATGATTTTTTCCGTGAACAGGAGCCGGCACTTTTCACCCTGATCAATGAGACGGGGGATTATAACGACAAGGTGGCCTCCGGTCTCCGCCAGACCATAAACCGTTTTCGGAAGGAAACTGGACGCTGACAGATGGCCGGCACCAAAGAAATCAGGACGCAAATTCGAAGCATCGAAAGTACCCGCAAGATCACGCGGGCGATGGAGATGGTGGCTGCGAGCAAGATCCGGCGGGTTCAAGCACGGATGCAGGCCAGTCGTCCCTATCTTGATCGGATCCGCCAGGTGACCAGTCACCTGGCCGTTCTCCGCCCCGAGTTCCCCCATCCTTTCCTGCTGCCGAGGACTGCGGTACGTGGAGTGGGTTTTCTTGTGATCGGGACCGACCGTGGCCTGTGTGGTGGACTCAACATCAACCTGATCCGCACGGTCTGGAACGAGGTCCGAATCTTTAATAAGCAGGACATTTCCATCCGCTTTGCGGCAATCGGACAAAAGGCATTGACTGGCCTCAGGCGCTTGGATGCAACACTCGTAGCGTCGGTCACGCATCTGGGCGACCGCCCTTCTCCGGAAAATGTGATCGGACCTTTACGCGTACTGCTCGAGGATTACCGACAGGGTCATATCGACCGTCTAGTTCTGGCTTTCAATTACTTCCAGAACACAATGATCCAAAAGCCTCACTTGGTGACTCTCCTGCCGATACCCGTCCAGCGGGACCCCGGTCTGGCCGACCATTGGGACTACCTGTACGAGCCGGACAGCATCGATCTCATTGACACATGGCTAACCCGCTATCTTGAGGCGGAGACCTACCAAGGGCTTCTCGAGAACATTGCCTCTGAGCAGGCAGCCCGCATGGTCGCCATGAAGAACGCTTCGGAAAATGCAAGTACCCTAATTGAAACCTTGAAACTGGCCTACAACAAGGCCCGTCAGGCGGCTATTACCCGTGAAATTGCCGAAATTGTTGGTGGGGCTGCCGCTGTCTAGTGACTTCATCCGTGAGAGAGACATATGAGTGAAGGTCGGATAATCCAGGTCATCGGTGCCGTGATTGACGCCGAGTTCCCACGCGAGGCGATCCCCCGCGTCTACGATGCCCTTGAAGTCGAGGAGACCGGGCTTGTTCTCGAGGTCCAGCAGGAGCTCGGGGATGGTGTGGTCCGCGCCATTGCGATGGGACCCAGTGAAGGTTTGCGACGTGGTTCGGAAGTCCGTAATACCGGTCGGCGCATCTCGGTTCCGGTAGGACAGGCGACACTAGGTAGGATCATGGACGTCCTCGGCCGGCCGGTAGACGAGGCAGGGCCTATCTCGACCGGGACCCACTGGGAAATTCACCGAACTGCGCCAGGTTTTGAAGAGCAAGCTGGATCGACCGAACTGCTCGAAACCGGGATCAAGGTCATTGATCTCCTCTGTCCGTTTGCCAAGGGTGGCAAGGTTGGCCTGTTTGGAGGCGCCGGTGTAGGTAAAACAGTCAACATGATGGAACTGATCCGCAACATTGCTATCGAACATGCTGGCTACTCGGTTTTCGCCGGGGTTGGAGAGCGGACCCGGGAAGGAAACGACTTCTACCACGAGATGAAGGAATCCAAGGTCCTGGATCGGA
>JAKARN010000053.1 GCA_021828425.1 Pseudomonadota bacterium
TCTTCTCTGATCCGCATCCGCACCTTCGTAAGCCAGAAGCCCCCGCTAAAAACGGGGGTTTCTTTTTGTACGCCCGGCAGGGCGCACTCTCTGGGAGGTGGAAGTCCTCTACCCACCCGGCAAGGGGAAGTGGTAGCTGCACGGCAAGGGCTTCTCGGGCGACCGGGAGTCTGAAGGAAGCCGGAGGCAAAGCGCTGGCCTGACGAACCGGAAACGGATAGAGGCGACGCATCGGGGTGAGATGGCAAAGATCATCGAAGCCTGATACCTGCACGGAACGGTGTGGCGTGGATCCGACAGGCATCAGCGTGAAAGAGGGTGCGCAATACCCGGGGAGATCTGGCGGTGTACCGCTGTGCTACGGGGATCGAGAGGTCTTGGGAGGCATCGCCAGAAGTCAGCGGAGGCCATAGTAGGCAGTCATGTCGAAGGGCCGAACAACGACGCCGGGAGTAGGACGGGTGATCTCGAAGCGAACCGGTGAGGCAGAAACCCCCGCGGGGGGGACCGAGAGGCAAGGTGCGGGGCGGAAGTCCAGCGCCCGGCACTCGGTACTGAGGTACGCGCGGCGGCACCCGGGCGAACGAAATCGGAGGACCACCTGCTGGAGCGGGTGGTTGAACGCAGCAACTTGCGGCTGGCGTGCCAGCGAGTAGTCAAGAACAAAGGTGCCCCGGGGGTCGGTCGCCGAGTTCACAGACTGGCTCAAGGTGCACTGGCCGAGGGTGAGGCAATCGTGGCTGGAGGGACGGTACCTGCCGTATCCGGTGCGCCGGGTGGACATTCCCAAGCCCTCGGGCGGGGTTCGTACACTCGGAGTGCCCACGGTACTGGACCGGCTGATCCGGCAAGTACTGGGTGGTCGATCTTGATCTGGAGAAGTTCTTCGATCGGGTGAATCACGATGTAGTGATGGCACGGGTGGCACGTCAGGTTAGCGATGCACGAGTGCTCAAGCTCATCCGCCGGTTCCTGACAGCCGGGATGATGCAGGATGGGGTGGTGAGCGCAAGCTCACCACCCTACCCGATCCCGTGTTGGTACACATATGAAGAATGGCTGATTGCCCCAATCGAATCCGGTTTCTGGCCAGGAATCGGGATCCCACCGCGGTGGAGTCTTCCTTTAGAGTCTCGATCATGTCTCTCTTGGTTACGCTGGTTGGCTGCTCTTGTAGTGTTGGGGCTAGCTAAAAACAAGGTGCTTGCGCGGAATACGCAACTAAGTTTGATCCGCCCAGCAGATTCCTTAGCAAAAGGCACAATGCAGACGCAGGCTGTACCGACAACACAAAATTGAACGGCCAACAACTCATCGGAAACAAAGGTGGCTGATACTGCATCTAGGATTCGGCTTGGACAGTCAAGCTTCGCATGTGTAAAGTGTGGCGACAATCTTTCCGCACAAAACCCATCCTAGCCGAACACTACAGCCAGCTCTCAATACTTGATCGAAACGGAATCGCTGTGCTGCGCAGTCGGGGCACCCCGCTCCGATCAATCGCTCGGCAACTCTTGCCACTTCATCAGTGGGCTGGAGCCGCGGAAAAGGGTCCGCTGGCCTGCGCTGAGGGGTCTATGTACGTACGGTATGAGGGAAGCTGATCTGTATCCAGCCGCGAGATTCCTGTTTCCCCTCATTCTCCCGGAGAGGATGCTGGGATCCCGGAGTCCGGATCCCCATAAACCCGGGCAAGGGTCTCGTGCAACAGGACCTGCCCTACTGCAGCCACGGGGACCGCAAGAAGCACGCCGACAAAGCCGAAGAGGGCGCCTCCTGCCAGGATGGCAAAGATCACGGCCACGGGATGCAGGTGGGTCCGTCCGCCGATGAACCAGGGGATGTACACGAAGCTTTCGAGCCCTTCCCCCACGGCAAAGACGATCAGGACAGCGAGCAAGCCCATTCCTCCACCGCCCTGGATCACCATTGCCACGCAGGCCACCAGGAGGCCACTGAAAAACCCGAGGTAGGGAACAAAGCTCATCAGTCCTGCAAAGCAGCCAACCAGTAGGGCGACATGGAGTCCAGCGATCGTGAGCCCGATCGTATAGCTGATCGCCAGTGCGACCATGACAAGGAGCTGACCGCGAAAGAAGGCGCCCAAAACCCGATTGACCTCTCGGGTGGTCTTAATCAGGGTGGGGCGGTAGAAGGGTGGGACGAGACCAGGCGCTTTGGCGAGGAGCAGGTTCCAATCGCGCAGGAGATAAAACGTGAGAATCGGGACTAGTAGGAGGTCAAACAGGACGTTCGCCAGAAAGGCTCCTGATCGGCTGATCCAGTCGAAAATGGGCCGGGTCAGGCCGGGGAGCGAACGCAGATGCAGTTTGAGACTCTGGATGATGTGGGAAAAGGAGGAAACATCGACACCGAGATGGGTCCGGATCCACGGCACCGCAGCTGTGTTCCAGACAGGCAGGTAATTTGCCAGTGCGCGGATCAGTTCAATGCCTTCCTGCTCGATGATTGGGATGACCAATAGGACCAGCCCGGTTCCCGCCAAGAAAATGACGATAAAGCTCACCATGGTGCCCACGGAACGCGGGATGTGGTGCCGGGACATCCTGTCGACGGCCGGGTTCGCCAAGTAGGCCAGAAGCGCGGCCACAGCAAAAGGAACTAGGATGCTTCCAAGGTAATGCAACAGCAGGGCCCCGATGCCCGCTATAAGGCAGAAACCCCAGACGAATTGTCGGCGGATGGACATCAGGGGGAAAGCTGCGACCGGTGGGAACGCTACTAGACTAGCATGGCCCGGTTAGGTTCTGCCTCTCCAGAGCCAGTCGGATGATCTGCTGGTTCCAGGCGGGAGTCCAGCGCGGCTTCTGGTCCGTATCTTTGCTCGTAAAAGCCCTTTCGATGCCGAATTAGTCGGACCCCGAGTTGTGGGTGCCGTCTGGGCACTTCCGCTAGGCCGGCAGGAGTTCCCGCAAGGCAGCGGAAACCCGATCCACGGACAAATCCCGCAGGCAGCGCAGGTGTCCCAATGGGCACTCGCGTGCATAGCATGGACTGCACTGGAGATTGATGCTAAGCAGGAGGGCACGGGCACTGGCAGGAGGGGTGTAGCGGGGAGACGACGAGCCGTAGAGACAGACCAGCGGGATACCGACCGCGGCGGCCACATGCATAAGTCCAGAGTCATTGGTGACGGCGACATCGACGGCGGAAAGAAGGTCAACCACATCGGGCAGCGAAGTCAGGCCGCAGAAGTTTTTGGCTCCGGGGGCGAGCCGGGCAATCGCCCTACCGAAAATCTGGTCTTTGGCTGAACCCAGGATCCAGACAGACCGGCCCTCCTCTAGCAACTGGCAGGCTAGAGTACCGAAGTGTTCGACCGGCCAGCGTTTGGCAGGGCCATATTCCGCTCCGGGCAGGAGGGCCACACGGCGCTGCGTCCCATCAGGATCCAACCGGTTGACAAGATGGGTGCGATTCTCGGTATTGATCCGCAGAACGGGAACCGGCTGTGGATCTGGAAGCGGAACCGACCGTGGCAGGCCCAGGGACAGGATTTGATCCCGGAACGGGATCCCATGATGCACGGGGTTGGGTCGGTGGTCGTTCAGCAGGAAGTAGCGGTTTTCACCCAAGAATCCCGTTCTTTTGGGTATTTTCGCTCCGTACGGGACGAGGGCGGATTTCCAGGACCGCGGAATGACAATGGCCTCTTCATACTGGGCTTCGCGGAGCTTCCGCGCCAGAGCCCAGCGTTTCATAAGCCCGAGTTCCCCATGAGAAGTGGGAAGTTTATAGGCCTTCCGGATTCCGGGCAGGCGTTCAGCCAAGGGAAATGTCCAAGAAGGCAGGACGATGTCGATCGTGGGTGTCCCGGGTCGTTTCTGGAGTAGCGAGACCAGGGCCTGGCACTGGACAAAATCACCGACCCAGCTCGGCCCGATCAGGAGCAGGGATGGACGCCGGCTCAGTGGTTGAGCCAAGCCAGATAATGCCGGACCCCGGCATTGAGATCGATAAAGGGATCTGTATATCCAGCAGAGCGAAGCTGGGTCAGGTCAGCCTGCGTGAAAGCTTGATAGTGACCGGCGAGCTCAGGTGGAAACCGCACGAACTCCATCGTACCGCGACCATGAAAATCCAAGACCACCTGTGCCAAGTCCGTAAAGCTCCTGCTTTGACCAGTGCCTACATTGTAGATTCCGCTTTTTTCAGGATGTTCGAGGAACCAGAGGTTGATTTTGACGGCATCATCGACATGGATGAAATCGCGTCGAAATGTCTCGCTCCCCTCAAAAAGCCTGATTTTCCCGGATGCCAGAAGCTGTTCATTGAAATGCAGAACGACACTGGCCATTTTCCCTTTATGCTGCTCGCGGGGACCGTAGACGTTGAAATAGCGGAGGCCAATGACCGGGGAATGTGCACCAGGTAAGACGCGGCGAACCACCTGGTCGAACAGGGTTTTGGAGTAGGCGTAAAGGTTCAAGGGTGATTCGTTTTTACGTATTTCTTGGCTTGATGGGTTAAGTCCATAGATCGAAGCGGAGGAGGCGTAGATGAAAGGGGTTTTCTTCGCCAGGCAATAGGTAAGAAGTCGCTTCGAGTACTCGAAATTCTGCCGCATCATCAGGTGCCCATTCCATTCCATGGTGTCTGAGCAGGCTCCCAGGTGGAAGATGGCTTCTGGGCTGGTAGAACCCGATTCGAGCTGGCCCAAGAAATCCTCGTAATGCGAGTAATCCTGGATTTCTGCGGTTTGTAGGTTTTTGAATTTGGCTCCGTCGGTGAGGTCATCGACCACCCAGAGATCCTGATGCCCGCTCTGGTTGAGTGCAAGAACCAGGTTACTGCCAATAAAGCCCATGCCTCCCGTAATGACAATCATGCGGCTGGCTTCGGTGAAGACTCGAAATCGTCCACAATGTAGCGGGCACTGCAGTAAGGGCAGACCACCTCCCGCTGTGCAGCGAGTGGAAGGAAAACCCGTGGATGGGAGCACCAGAGAGGCATGTCTTCGCGCGGACAGCTGACCGGCAGATCGGTCATCCGCACGTGATAGACACGCTCAGCATTGGATTGGGTTTTGTCCGCGTTCATCTGCAGTCATTTGTACCCGGCTACCCGGTTTGCGCCCCATCGTTTCAGGGATGGTAGTCCCAGTACGGGAATGAGAACCGCAGCATTTTAGCACGGGTCCTTCTGGATCGATGGGGCTTCCCCCGCCTCCGGGTCCCGGTCGTTCACAGACTGGAAGACTGCGTGGATCCAGCCATGAGCTGGTCAATCTTCTTGATCACATCCTGAACTGTCACCAACTCCATGGCTCCGGGGTGCCGGACCCGGGTCCCCCAGGGGACCTCGTCAACCTGCCGTCGGAGAAAATGTTCGATGGCATCTGGATAGCGGTTGACACACCAGGAACCGCTCCGGTAGGGTCGAGCCCGATCTGGATTGGTTGAGGCAAACAGGCCGACCACGGGGATACCGACAGCGGTCCCCATGTGGGCGGGGCCCGAGTCAGGACAGAGCAGGACTCGGGCCCGAGACAACAAAGCCAAAAGATCCTTGAGATTGGTCTTCCCGGTGAGATCGAGGGCTTGGGGTGTGCTTTCCCGGATTACTCGGCTGTAGTGCGACTCTCGTGGGGTAGCCCCACCCGTGATGACGATACGCAAACCATGGCGGTCAGATGCATACTGGCACACGGCCGCGTAATGGGCAGCTGGCCAGTCACGAAAATTTCGGAAGCGGGGAGTGGCACACGGGCTGACCACCAGTGCCGGTACTCCCTCAGGGATCCACTGGCGGGCCTTCCCCATCGCGTCAAGGGGGATGGGCAGGTTCCATTCGAGACAAGTTTCGTCGATGCCGATTTCCCTAAGGAAGGCAAAGAAAGATTCCATGACATGGACGTGGCCCAAGGGAGGAATCTTCCGGTTGGTGAAGATCCACTGGGCGTCGTGGGTATCTTTCCTGGAAAAACCTACGCGGGTCTCCGCTCGCAGTGCCAAACTCAGGCTGTTTGCCCGCCAAGAGTTCTGCATGTGGAGCAGGATGTCAAAACGTCGGTCCTTGAGATTACGGACCAGTGTGCGGTAACTTCCAAAACCACCCTGCTTGTCGAAGCGGATGAACTCAATGCCGGGCAGATCGTCAACGAGGGCGGCCTCTCGTTGTCCGATGATCCAGGTAATTCGGCACTCGGGTCGGGCGCGCTGGAGTGTCCGGATAACCGGGATCATGTGACAGACATCACCGATAGCAGACAGGCGTAAAATGACGACCGATCGGGGTTCGGGCATGGGGGTTCGATTCGCAGACATGGAATGGGCTCGATGGGGTTGTCGACAGACCGGTTTCCGGTATGTACTTTATGGACGGGGCACGCCTGAAAGCCTCCTGAGTCTATGGAGAAAACCTTCGGTCGGCAAGTCCGGACCCTCGGCCCAACAGCGGGGAGCGGCAACTTACTTCCGGCATGAGGGGCGGGAGTATGCGTATCGACACTACTACCGTGGGGGCTGGCCGGCCCGTTGGATTCGCGATCGCTATTTCTGGCTGGGTCTTGCGCGGTCCCGGCCATGGCGTGAGCTGTCTCTCCTTTCGGAAATGAACCGGCAGGGCTTGCCTGTCCCGCCCCCGGTTCTTGCCGTTGTCGACCGTACGGGGCTTTGGGGTTACCGCGCCGATCTCGTGACCGGTCGCCTTGAAGGACTCAGCCTCGTGGAAGCCATTCGATCGGGTCAAACCATCGACTGGACCCGTATCGGCGAGACCATCCGCCGGTTTCACGACTTGGGGATCCAGCATGCTGACCTCAATGCTGGAAACATCTGGTTGGCCCCCGGCGGGGAAGTCTATCTGCTCGATTTCGACCGAGCACGCAAACACCCTCGTGGCACTCCTCGCTTTTTCAGCCGATCTTTGCGACGGCTCAGGCGATCCCTGGAAAAACAACCGGGAGGAACCCAGCAGGCCGGTGCTTGGGATGCACTGATTCGACATGGGTACGCCCGGAAACCGGCCCTACCTCCGGAAGCACCGGTTCAATGAGAGGCTTTTCTGGTCAGCTCGATCTGCACGGCCAGAATGGCACCGACCCACCCGAGAAGGGCGCCCACGGACAGGAGAATGAGACCCAGATGAGGCGAGGGCCATGCCGGAGAGAATGAGCGGTTGTAATACCGGCTGAGCCGAGTGAGGGGGCCGACCAGGACTGCGAACTCGATGAGCAGGATGAGGTAAGCATAAAGGCCACCGAGCAGACCATACCAGCCACCCCGGTAGAGGAAAGGACGGCGTATGAACGATGAGGGTGCTCCTAGTAATCTCAGGGTTTCAATCTCATTCTGGGCATTTCCAATGTCTAGGCGAATCGTATTACCGATAATGAGAACGGTGGTCAGTGCAAAAAGTACATAGAGGACCTGATCGAGACGGTCCAGGAATTGAAGAATACCGTGTAAACGGACAAGCCAGGATTGATCCGTGCGGACCACCGAAACTTCCGGTTGCCGAGCGAGCGCAAGGCTCACTTGGTGAAGGCTTAAGGACCCCGGATTTGATCGCGTAAAAACTAGGATTGCCGGGAGCGGGTGTCGTCCGAGAAACGAAAGAGACCCCTTGATTCCAGACCATCGCCTGAATTCAGAAAGGGCAGATTTGCGGTCGAGGATCCGCCAGATTCGGATGGAATACAGTCGACTCCACTGTTTGGCCAAATGGCGGGCCTCGATCCCAGTTGTCGAAGGCTTCAGAAAAACCGTGAGATGAGGGTTCAGTCCCAAGTGCCCCTCCAGGTGGGCAATGTTGTGCCCGATTATCTCGAGTCCGGCAGGGAGTTCCAAGGCGATGGCGATAACGGTGAGGGTGGCGATTGCCCCGAGTCTTCGTCGCCACAGGAGTCCCAGGCTGGAAATGAACGCCCGTGCGTGGTGGACCAGGGCTGCTTTCAAGTGAGTCATCACAGGGAGGAGCCGGTGTCTCCGACCAGAGTGCCTTGGTGGAGAGTCAGAATCCGATGGGACATTTTTTCAATCAGGCCCAGTGCATGGGAGGCAATGATGACTGTCGTACCGGTTTCGTTCAGTCGCTGGAACAATCTCATGATTTCGATCGCGAGCAGCGGATCCAGATTCCCTGTCGGTTCATCGGCAATCAGCAATGGGGGGCGCGCCACGATGGCACGGGCAATTCCCACCCTTTGTTGCTCCCCCCCGGACAGGATTGCTGGCCGTTCCTGCTCTCGAGACAGAAGTCCGACGGTCTGGAGGGCGCCCCGGACGCGCTGGGTGATCTCACGCCTGGGAGCACCGGTGATCACGAGCGGGAGTGCGACGTTATCAAAAACTGTCCGGTCGAGCAGCAAACGGTGAT
>JAKARN010000054.1 GCA_021828425.1 Pseudomonadota bacterium
TTCCGATCTCTTTCTGTCAGGCGGATTCCGGTCCTTTCCTCGACCTGGAGAACCCTGAAGAGGGTTGCTTTCTCGGTATGGTCCGGACAGGCCGGATAGCCCGGGGCCGGCCGTACCCCCTGGAATGCCTCGTCGACCAGTCGATCCGGGCCGAGAGATTCATCCCGCGCATAACCCCAAAACTCACGCCGGACTCGCTCGTGAAGCCGTTCTGCCAGTGCCTCGGCCAGCCGGTCGGCCAAGGCCTTGAGCAGGATGGCCCCGTAATCGTCATGATCCGCCGTAAAACGCTCGAGCGCCCGATCCAGACCAACTCCCGCGGTGACCGCGAAAAGACCGAGCCAATCCGTCCGGCCAGCCGCCTCGGGTGCCACAAAATCCGCCAGGCAGGCGTTGGGCCGGCCCGGTGGTTTCTCATCCTGCTGCCTCAGGAAATGGAAATCAACCGGATCACCTCCGACACGGGGGGTGGAAAGCCGGACGTCGTCGTCACCGATCCGGACTGCCGGATAGAGACCCCAGATGGCCTGCGCCTCAAGCCAGCCCTCCTTGATGATTTTCGCAAGCATCTCATGGGCGTCTCCGAAGAGCCGGCGTGCCGCATCCCCGCGCTCGGGATCGTCCAGTATGCGGGGATAACTGGCCTTGAGTTGCCAGACGTGGAAAAAAGGAGTCCAGTCGATGTAGGGGACGAGCTCCTCGAGCGGATAGGGAGCCATCACCCGGGGGATGGCCTCTTGCGGCCGGGGTGGATCATAGTCATTCCAGTCAATTGCCGTCCGGTTCTTCCGTGCAGCCTGGATCGTCAGCCAGGAGTCTTTCCGGGCTGAGGTCTCGTGATCCTGCCGGACCCGCTGATAGTCCTCCCGTATCTCCGCGATGAACGCGGGCGCATCCGACCCCAAAAGCCGGCTGGTGACCGCGACGGCCCGGGAAGCATCCTTGACGTGAACCACGGGCGCCTCATACCGTGGAGCGATCCGCAACGCCGTATGAGTGCGCGAGGTGGTTGCCCCGCCGATCAGCAAGGGCATGTCGAACCCGGCCCGTTGCATCTCCTCCGCGACTCGTCCCATCTCCTCGAGAGAGGGGGTAATCAGCCCGGACAAGCCGACCAGGTCGACGCATTCGCGGCGGGCCGTCTCGATGATCCGCTCGGCGGGAGTCATGACCCCAAGGTCGATCACCTCGAAGTTGTTACAGGCCAAAACGACGCCCACGATGTTCTTGCCGATGTCGTGCACATCCCCTTTGACCGTAGCCATCAGGATGCGACCCCGGCTTTTGGCACCGGGGGCTTTTTCCGCCTCGATGTAGGGGACGAGATAGGCCACGGCTTTTTTCATGACTCGTGCGGCCTTGACCACTTGGGGCAGAAACATGCGTCCGCTGCCAAACAGGTCACCGACCACATTCATTCCTTCCATGAGTGGTCCCTCGATCACCTCAATCGCACGGGCAACAGATTGCCGGGCGAGTTCCGTGTCCTCCTCGATGTACGTCGTGATTCCTTGCACGAGGGCGTGACGGAGACGCTCGGCAACCGGCTCGTTCCGCCACGCCAAGGCATTCTCCGTTCCGGGTGGCGGGGCGTCCCGCTGGCCGACCCAGCTCACCAGACGCTCGGCAGCATCGGTCCGGCGAAACAGGACCAGGTCTTCGACCCGTTCCCTGAGATCGGGGTCGATCTCCTCATACACCGGAAGGGCACCGGCATTCACGATGCCCATATCCAGGCCGGCCTGGATCGCGTGATAAAGAAAGACCGCGTGGATGGCCTCCCGGACCCGCCGGTTCCCACGAAAGGAAAAGGAGACGTTACTCACCCCGCCCGAGATCAGCGAACCCGGCAGACGCTCCTTCAGAACGCGGGTGGCATCAAAGAAATCGAGGGCGTAGCGGTCATGGGCCTCGATGCCGGTTCCTATGGCGAAAATATTGGGGTCCACGATGATGTCATGCGGGCCAAACCCGGCCTCTTTCCGCAGTAGCTGACAGGCCCTTTCACATATGGCGATTCGCCGTTCCAGCGTATCTGCCTGCCCCGTCTCATCAAAGGCCATGACGACGGCGGCGGCCCCGAAGCGACGGATCAGGCGGGCCCGTTTCAAGAATTCCACCTCCCCATCCTTCAAACTGATCGAATTAACCACCGGTCGGCCCTGTACGTTCTTGAGACCGGCCAGGAGCGTCGGCCAATGGGAGGAATCGATCATGACCGGGACCCGGGCAATATCCGGCTCGGCCGTGAGCAGGCGCAGGAACTTCGTCATGGCCCGGGGTCCGTCCAGCAATGCCTCATCCAGGTTGATATCGAGGATCTGTGCCCCCTGTTCAACTTGGTCGCGTGCAATGCTCAATGCCGCCTCGAAATCCTTCTCGAGGATCAGCTTCTTAAACTGGGCAGAACCGGTGACATTGGTACGCTCGCCAATATTGATGAACAGGTGTTCCGCACCGATGCGAAGCGGTTCCAGACCGGCCAAACCGAGGGCCGGATCGGGTGCTGCCGGCGTTCGTGGGTTGAGCCCGTGGACGGCATGGGCAATTGCACGGATATGGGCCGGAGTCGTCCCGCAGCATCCCCCAACGATATTGAGCCATCCCGCACGTGCCCAGTCACCAATTTCCCGGACCATCTCTTCGGGCGACTCCTCGTACTCACCCAAGGCATTGGGCAGCCCCGCGTTGGGGTGGGCAGTGACCGGACAGTCGGCCAGCCGGGCGAGCTCGGCGATCGAGGCACGGAGCTCACGGGGACCGAGTGCACAGTTGAGCCCGACACTGGCCGGCTGAAACGGACGCACCGCATACCAGAAAGCTTCGAGCGTCTGACCGGAGAGCATACGACCGGAACGGTCGGTCATCGTGGCCGAAATCAGGACCGGCAGCGCCTCGCCTCGTGAGGCGAAGAGGCCCTCCAGGGCAAAAAGAGCCGCCTTGGCGTTCAGGGTATCGAAAATCGTTTCGACCATGAGGCAGTCGGCCCCGCCGTCCATGAGGCCTCGCGCCGCCTCCTCGTAGGCATGGACGAGTTCGTCGAACTCAACGGCCCGTGCCCCGGGGTCACCCACCTCCGCAGACATGGAGGCCATCCGGTTGGTCGGGCCCAAGATACCGACCACATACCGGGGGCGATCCGGTGTCCGCTCGCTCCAAGTCGCAGCCGCCGCACGGGCCAATCGGGCCCCCTCCCGGTTCAGTTCATAGACGAGATCCTGAGTTCCATAATCGGCCTGGGCGATGGCGGTGGCATTGAAGGTGTTGGTTTCGATCAAGTCCGAACCGGCTTCCAGATAGGCATCGTGGATCCGTGCGATCCGTTCCGGACAAGACAGGTTGAGCAAATCATTGTTGCCCTTGAGATCACGCGGGTGCTCGGCGAAACGTGCCCCCCGGAAATCGGATTCCGAAAGCCCCAAACGCTGGATTTCGGTTCCCATGGCGCCATCGAGCACCAGGATCCGGGTTCGGGTCAGTGCCTGGAACTCCTGAACCTTCATGTGATCAGTCGTGCAGGGCGGCAGCCGGCAAATGCCCCGGGCGCAGGGGTCTTTCGCTCACACCGAGGAATCGGCAGACCGCACGAGTCAGCTCCGCGCGGTTCAAGGTGTAGAAATGAAAGGCCTCGACGCCCTCGTGGAGGAGGTCCTGGCACAGTCCAGCCGTCACATGGGCACCCACCAGCCTGCCGGTTTCAGGTTCCTGGTCAAGCCCGGCAAAGAGCTGTTCCAGCCAAAGGGGAACCCGGGCTCCACAACGTGCACTGATCCGCTGAAGCTGTCCAAAATCCGTGACCGGCAGGATCCCGGGCACGAGCGGCATCCTAATCCCCGCCCGGATCGCCTGATCCCGGAACCTAAGAAACACCTCGGGATCGAAAAAATACTGGGTGATGGCACGAGACGCTCCTGCAGCCTCCTTGCGCTTCAGGTGCTCCAGATCTGCCTTGAGGGAGGTGGAATCGGGATGCCCCTCGGGATGGGCAGCCACACTGATTTCGAAGTCCGCAAACGCACGGATGTCGCTCACCAGATCTACCGCTCCGGCATAGCCCCCGGGCGGGGGCACGAAAGCACCACTTCCCGACGGTGGATCCCCCCGCAGGGCGACGAGATGCCGGATACCGGCCTCCCAATACCGTTCGAGAATATCGCGGATCTCCTCGCGGCTGGCTCCGACACAGGTCAGGTGGGCGGCCGGTTCGATCAGGGTCCGCTGCTTTACGGCGACCACCATTTCATGTGTCCGTTGACGCGTTCGCCCACCGGCGCCATAGGTGATCGATACAAAGTCGGGTGCCAAGGGGGCCAGTCGGTCCATGACCGACCAGAATTGCCGGGCCAGTTGCGGTGTTGACGGTGGGAAGAACTCAAAAGAGACACGGGGTGAGGTCGACCGTCGGCCCTGCCCTTTCCGGACCCCAGTCGTACCGGGTCCGGTCACCTGGCCGTACACCCAGTTCGGGCGCGGGAACCCCCGTCACCCGGAAGCCTGGTTGGCGAGATCCCCGAGCTGAAATGGATCCCTTTGACTTCTCGTAGATCGACCGACATAAAAAAACCCACTCCACATGACGGCTGGAGCAGGTTCCTGAACGGTACCCGCTTTAGCCGTATTTATAAGGCGCCCGCAAGCTGAGGATCAAATCGGCGCCAGACTGGTGTCCAGACTAACGCCACCATCACCTCATGTCAAGCCGAGAAGCCTTGAACCCCGGAGAACAGCCCGTTCTCTGGCGTGCCCGGAGCGGCCCCGGTAAACTGCTGTTCCATGCCCTCGACCTTAAACCCGCCCTCTCCCGAACCGGATGAGCCCAACCTGACCGGCACAGGGAGTCCCCATACCCCCCGTCTGCTGCGGGCCACAGCCACAGTGGGCGGTTTCACCTTTCTGTCCCGCATTCTGGGCTTTGCCCGCGACATCATCCTGGCCCGCTACTTCGGTGCCGGACCCGTGATGGATGCCTTCTTCGTCTCTTTCAAGATCCCCAACTTCTTCCGCCGGATGTTCGCGGAGGGCGCCTTTTCACAGGCGTTCGTTCCCGTCCTGGGTGAGGTCCACACCCATCAGGGACACGAGGCGAGCCGCAGGTTGATCGCCCAGGCGAGTGGGACCCTCGGGCTCATCCTCCTCGTCTTGAGCCTCTTGGGCATTGTTTTGGCCCCCTACCTGATTGACCTTTTCGCACCGGGCTTCAGCCATGATCCGGCCACCCACCATCTCGCCACACATCTCCTGCGGCTGACTTTTCCCTACCTTTTCTTTATTGCACTCACCGCACTCGCGGCTGGCGCCTTCAACGTCCACAATCACTTCGCCGTGCCGGCTGCAACCCCCATCCTCCTCAACCTCTCACTCATCGCCTCCGCCCTGTGGCTATCCAGGGCTTTCGCGGTCCCGGTCGACGCCCTCGGCTTCGGAGTCCTCGCCGCCGGCCTGCTTCAGTTTCTCTTCCAGCTCCCCTTCCTCGGCCGTCTTCGCCTCCTCTCCTGGCCCCGCTGGAGCTGGTCCAGCGAACCGGTCCAGCAGATCATCCATCTCATGCTGCCGGCCCTGTTGGGCGCCTCGGTGATGCAGATCAACCTCCTCGTGGATACCGCCATCGCCTCATTTCTCAACCCGGGCAGTGTGAGCTGGCTGTATTACTCGGACCGCCTGATGGAATTCCCGCTGGGGGTCTTCGCCATCGCGCTCGGCACGGTCATCCTCCCGGGACTGACGCGGGCCCACGCCCGCCGCTCCCATGACGAGTTTTCCCGCCTCCTGGACGTGTCGATGCGCCTCGTCCTGCTGGTGGCCTGCCCGGCTGCCCTGGGCCTCGGGATTCTGGCCGGCCCCCTGATCGTGACCCTCTTCCGATATGGCGCCTTCACCGGCTTCGATGCCCGGATGTCGGCGGCGAGCCTCATGGCCTATGCCGTGGGTCTCGTTGGGTTCACGGCCGTCAAGGTCCTGGCTCCCGGCTTCTACGCGCAGAAAAACACCAAAATCCCGGTCCGGATCGCCGTCTGGGCCATCATCGCGAACCTCCTGTTTAACGCCGCCATCGTGATCCCCTGGGCGCTCGCCGGATGGCCCGCGCCCCATGCCGGACTGGCGCTATCGACCTCGCTTGCGGCGCTCCTCAACGCCGGCCTGCTCGGCCGCTCACTCCGGCAAAACCAGCACTGGAAGCTGGAGCACGGCTGGAGAACCCTGATCCTCAGGGTCGCCATTGCGCTCACCGTGATGTCCCTCCCGTTGCTCCTGCTCGAATCGTCCCTGGGACAGTGGCTGGCCTGGCCGGTCTTGGCCCGCATCGGACATCTGGCGTTCCTGATCGGACTCGGCTTCGCCCTCTACATCCTCACGCTCTGGATCTTGGGCCTGGGACCCCGGACCCTGCTCCGGATGCTGGATACGGTCCGGGACGGAGCCCATACCCCGGCATGAACGTCGGCGGCCTGTGCATCGACCGGACGGTACGGGACCGGGGACCGACGGTGGTTACGATCGGCTCCTTTGATGGCTTCCACAGAGGTCATCGCCGGCTGATCGAGACTGCCCGCGAATGCGCCAATGCCCGTGGACTGCCGCTCACCCTGCTCACCTTCGAACCCTTGCCCCGCGAGTTTTTGGTTCCGGAAGAGCCTCCCGCGCGTCTCACCACCTGGGGCGAAAAAGTGCTGGAAAGCCAGTCCGCCGGAATCGACCGGATCGTCTGTCTACGTTTCGACCAGCACCTGGCCCAGATCCGTGCCGACGACTTTATCCAGGCCATTCTTCTTCACGGACTCAAGGCCGCAGGAATCGTCGTCGGACGGAACTTCCGCTTCGGTTACCATCGGGAAGGTGACTTGGCGAGGCTTGAACGGATCCTCACGGCAACCGGCCACGAACTCGTCGCCGCCGACCTCGCGACAGCGGAGGCCGGGCGGATCAGTAGCACCCGGATCCGGATGGCGCTTGCCGCGGGTGATCTCGATCAAGCCGCGGAACTCCTGGGCCATCCCTACCGGATGATCGGGCGGGTTCAGCATGGCCGCCAGCGTGGCCGCCTCCTGGGTTATCCCACCGCAAATCTGGCCGTGCGCCGGCGACGGTGCCCGGTGGGCGGCGTCTACGCGGTCCGGGTGTACGGGGCGGGCCCGCTCCCGTACAATGGCGTGGCGAGTCTCGGGATCCGACCCGGGCTCGACGATCGGGGCGAGCTGCTTGAGGTTCACCTCTTCGACTGCTCAGCTGACCTTTACGGAAGGCGTTTGGCCGTCGAGTTCATCGCGTTCCTGCGACCGGAACGACCGTTCAGCAGCTGGGACGCCCTCCAAAAAGCCATTGACCGCGATGCCGGAGAGGCACGGGCGATCCTGGACCAGCGTGGGCATTTGCAGAGAGAGGCTCGTGGGAGACTACCGAAAAACGCTTAACCTGCCGGAAACGCGCTTTCCCATGAAGGCCGACCTTCCGCACCGGGAACCCGGTTGGCTCCGGGAATGGCAGACATCCGAGCTATACGGGAAAATCCGCGCGGCTTCCTCCGGGCGACCCCGTTTCATCCTGGCAGACGGCCCCCCCTATGCCAATGGCGTGATCCACATCGGCCATGCCGTAAACAAGGTCCTCAAGGACATCGTCATCCGCTCGCAAACCCTCCTCGGGTTTGATGCCCCCTATATCCCTGGATGGGACTGCCATGGATTGCCGATCGAACTCATGGTCGAACGTCGGCTCGGCACTTCCGAACGGGATATGGATCCGGCCCGCTTCCGCGCCGAGTGCCGGCGTTACGCCGAGGAACAGATTGCGTTGCAACGCCAGGATTTCGAGCGCCTCGGGGTTCTCGGTGACTGGGCCCGTCCCTATCGGACCATGGATGCCGCGACAGTGGCTACCGAGCTCCGCTCAGTCGCGGAACTCATCGAGAGCGGACAGCTCACGCCGGGTACCAAACCGGTGCTCTGGTGCCTGGAATGCGAATCCGCCCTGGCCGAGGCCGAGGTGGAATACGAGTCTCATACCTCGATGGCCATCGACGTCCGTTTCCGGTTCGCGGATCCGGTTCCCGTGACCCTGCATGATGACCCCGCCATCCGGTCGCTTCCGTGGTCGATCCCGATCTGGACCACGACGCCCTGGACCCTACCCCTCAATCAGGCGGTCTGTCTCGATCCCGAAGCGGATTATGCCTGTCACCTGATCCGGGGGAAGGCCGGGGACGAAGTCCTGGTTCTTCTCGACAGTCTCGCCGAGCGGGCGTGCGAACGCTACGGCCTCGAGATCATGGGCCCGGTCCTGCGGAGACCGGGA
>JAKARN010000055.1 GCA_021828425.1 Pseudomonadota bacterium
CCATGCTCGCGGGCTGCCGTGCCTGAAAAAATCACCGGACCGGGGTATCTTGTCGGTGTTCCACCCGACGGATCTCCTGTGGCGAATGTCTCACGCCAGCCCAGCCGTGCCGCCGTGATCAGCGCCCGTCAGGCCATGGTCTTCCTCACCGTGATTTTTTTCATGTGGGGTTTCATCACGAGTCTCAACGACATCCTGATTCCCCACCTCAAATCCCTTTTCAACCTCGACTACGTCGGCATCATGCTGATCCAGTTCACCTTCTTCGGGGCCTATTTCGTGATGTCGCTCCCCTCGAGCTGGATCGTGGGCCGATTGGGTTACCCCGCGAGCATGGGCTTGGGGCTGGCGCTCTCGGCGCTCGGGGCCGTGCTCTTCGAGCCGGCCGCCCTCTGGGTCTCCTATCCCTGCTTCCTCGCGGCGCTCTTCATCCTGGCGAGCGGGATCACGCTGCTCCAGGTCGCGGCCAATCCCTATGTGACCCTCCTCGGGCCACCCGCCGGCGGGGCGAGCCGTCTCAATCTGGCCCAGGCCCTGAATTCGCTCGGCACCACGCTGGGTCCGGTCATCGGCGGGGCCCTCATCCTCGCGGTTCCGACCGTGGCCCCGGCGCTCCGTGCCCATTGGCCCGCAGTCCTCGAGCAAGCCTACCGTCTCAAGCAGTCCGCCCTGGTCGAGGGACCCTACCTGGGATTGGGCTTGCTGCTCGCCCTTCTCGCGGGATGCGTGTTCCTGCTCCGGCTGCCGGCCCTCTCCGAGGCCCTGAGCCCCCGTCTGCCCGTGGGTCTTCTCCATGAGGCGTTCCAGGACCTGCCCCGTTACCGTCATCTCCTCTGGGGGATGGTCGGGATCTTCCTCTATGTCGGCGCGGAGGTCACGATCGGGAGTTTCATGATCAGCTACATCACGCACCGGCGCTACGGCGACATTCCAGTGAACCGGGCGGCAATCTTCGTCTCGCTCTACTGGATGGGTGCCATGGTCGGACGCTTTATCGGTTCGGGGATCCTGCGCCGCCTGGATGCCGGGCGGCTGCTCGGGCTCTGCGCCATCGTCAATGCGCTTCTGGTTTCAGTCACCCTCATGGCCCACGGGGATCTCGCGGTCGTGAGCATCGTCGCGACCGGGCTTTTCAACTCGATCATGTTCCCGAACATTTTCGCCCTGGCGATCGCCGATCTCGGGCCCCGGACCGCCGAGGCGTCCGGGCTGCTCGTCATGGCCATCGTGGGAGGCGCCGTGATTCCCCTGGCACAGGGCTTCCTGGCGGACCGGATCGGTATCCATCACGCCTACCTTCTGCCTTTGGCCTGCTATCTCTATCTCGTCTTTTATGGTTTCCGGGGATCCCGCGTGACCGTCCCGGAATCGGCCCTGCCGCTTCCCCGAGGCTTCCCCGGTGGCTAGGGTCGTCTCCTTTGGCGAGGCCCTGATCGATTTCGTCTCCGAACCCCAGGCGAATGGCGCCCCCCCCGCCTTCCGCCAGCACGCCGGGGGCGCGCCCGCCAATGTGGCGGTTGCCGTCTCCCGCCTGGGCGGTCAGGCGAGTTTCGTGGGAGGCCTGGCCACCGACCCCTTCGGGGACTTTCTCCTGGAATCCCTGAACCGGGCCGGGGTCGGGACGGGGGGCGTGGTCCGCATGCCCCGCGCGAGAACGGCTTTGGCTTTCGTGTTCCTGGATGCCTCCGGAGAGCGGAGTTTCCGTTTCTATCCGGACGCGGCCGCCCATCTGGCTTTCCGCCCCGGTGATTTCAGGGAGGCGGATTTTGGTCCCGGGATTGTCTTCCACGCGGGATCCAACACCCTCACGGATCCCGACAGTGCCGAGACCACCCTCCTCGCCCTCGATCGGGCCGGGCGGGCTGGATCGGTGCTCAGCTTCGATCTCAACTTGCGGCTCCCCCTCTGGCCACCGGGTCGTGATCCCCGGGATCCCGTCTGGCAGGCGCTCGAGCGGGTGCATCTCGTCAAGTTGTCGCGGGAGGAACTCGACTGGCTGGCGCGGACGGAAGGCGGCGGGGCTCGCGTGATCAGGCGGCTCAAGGACGGGGAGGCTCGTCTCATCGTGGTGACGGACGGTCCCCGGCCGCTCTCTTATTTCACGCCGGAATCCGCGGGCGAGATCCCGGCCTGGACCGTGCCGGCGCGGGATACGACCGCGGCCGGAGATGCTTTCTGGGGCGGCTTCCTCTGTGCGCTCGTCCGGCAGGAAAAGCCCGGGAGCCCACTTGCGGCGTGGTTGTCCGAGCGCCGGATGCTCGAGGGGGCGCTTCGTTTTGCCGCAGCCGCAGGTGCGTTCGCGGTGACCCGGGCGGGCGCGTTCGAGGCCATGCCGCATCGGGGGGAGGTCGAGGACTTCCTCGCCAGCCGCGCGTGAACACTCATCCGGATTTCCGCTCTCCCGTTTTCCTGCGCGACCACATCGCCCGGACACTCGCCTTCTACCGGCCGGTGGCCCCCGACCCCGCGGGCGGATTTTTCCACTACTTCCGGGACGATGGGTCGGTTTACGACCGGGGGCACCGTCATCTCGTGAGCAGTACCCGTTTCGTGTTCAACTTTGCGCGGGCTTTTCGGGAATGGAAGGATCCCGAGGACCGGAGGCTCGCGGAGCACGGGCTCGATTTTCTCCACACGGCCCACCGGGAGCCCGATGGGGCGTACCTCTGGACGCTCCGGGATGGCTTGCCGGAGGACCGGACGCGCCATGCCTATGGCCACGCTTTTGTCCTCCTGGCCCATGCCACGGCGCTCGAGGCCGGGCTCGGGGAGGCCCTGTCCGGTCTCCGGGAAGTCTGGGAGCTGCTCGAAACCCGCTTCTACGATCCTGAGGCCGGGCTCTACCGGGACGAGGCCACCCCCGACTGGCATTTTTCGCCCTACCGGGGACAGAACGCCAACATGCATCTTTGCGAGGCGATGATCGCCGCCTACACGGCAACCGGCGAGCGGCACTTCCTGGACCGGGCGGCCCAGCTGGCCCATCGCATGACGCGGGATGAGGCCGCACTCGGCGGCGGTCTCATCTGGGAGCACTATGGTCCCGACTGGCAGATCGACTGGGAATACAACCGGGACCATCCCCGGGACCTGTTCCGGCCCTGGGGCTTCCAGGTCGGGCACCAGATCGAGTGGGCCAAGCTGCTTCTGATCCTGGATCGCCTGGATCCATCCCCCTGGCGGAGGGAGCGGGCGCAAGAGCTTTTTGACCGGGCGTGGGCGCTTGGGTGGGATGAGGCCCAAGGCGGTCTCTACTACGGCATCCGCCCGGACGGAGCCGTGGCCGATCCGGAGAAGTATTTCTGGGTACAGGCCGAGGCCATCGCCGCCTCGGCGCACCTGGCCTGTGCGACCGGCGAGGAGCGGTACTGGCAGTCCTACGAATCACTCTGGAACTACGCCTGGACGTTTTTCATCGATCACCGCCACGGGGCCTGGTACCGCATCCTCACGGCGGACAACCGGAAAATCAGTGACGAAAAGAGCCCGGCCGGGAAATGCGACTATCACACGATGGGGGCCTGCTACGAGGTTTTGGGACTGATCGATCCCGAACCCGGGCGTGTTGTCAAACCAGTTCTGAAATGTCCCCTCTGATGGGGTGGATCAGGAAGTAAGGAAGGAGCGCGGTCCTGACTTTGTGGATCTACGCTGCCAAGAGAGGTCGGGACAAGGCTGCCGGATGGGATGATCAACCGGGCCGCCTTCAACCGAAGGCTTGTCGAATGGCGGGTCGCCGACAACACCCTCGTTCTCCATCACCATCTCGGCAACCTTCCCCACTATCCTTGCTTCCTTCAACACCAACCTGAGTGCCAAAAGGGGTGGGCTGATAGGGAGTGATCCAAACTGAAGTGGTCGCGAGCATCAGGCAGGCTCCTTGATGGATCCACCCAGTCAAGGTTCCCAACGGCGGCGGTTGGCCCGGATGGATGGCTGGCACAACACGTTCGGCCCCATGCTCTTGACCTCGCGGCATAACATCTTGTTGCCGCTCCGGGGCTTGACGGCCGGCAAGTTCAGGTGTAGTTTTTTTACCAACAATAAAAATCATCGAGGAGATGAGGGAAATCCATGGTCAGGCGGCGCATGGGAGTGCGCGTGGTCTCGGGCGTGCTCTGTTTTCTCATGATTTTCGAGTGGCCGGTTCTGGCGGATCCGGTCGTGGGATCGAACTGGGCGAACCACCGGGCGGTGGGTGGAAATTTCAACGCGATGGGCTGGTCGAGTGTGCTCTACCAGCCGCTTCCGGGGGCGTTGCATGTCGGGGAGCTTTTGGCCCAGCCGGACGGATCATTGGCGAAGGCGATCGACTGGGGGGAGCGGATCGGGGGGGTGAGCTGGTCCGCGGGCCGGCGGCGGGCGGTGGTGGGGGATTTCACCGGGGATGGGCAGGACGATCTCCTGTTCCAGGGGGAGCCGGGGCTCGCGAGTGCGGTGTTCACGCCGAGTCCACACGGGAAGCACTATACGGAGGTGCCCCAGGGTCCGTTCACGGCGATTGGCGGGCTCGGGATGGCGACGCACCATCTGGTGGTGGGGGATTTCACGGGGGCGGGCCGGGACGATCTTTTCATGCAGGCGCTCGAACCCGGGGGGCGGGATGGGGTGGTCCTGTCGGGTCCCCATGGAGGGTTCCGGGCGCTGGCCGGGAGTTTTGATGGGGGCGAGCTGGGGCTCGGGTGGTCGCGGGTTGCCTCCTCGATCGTGGCGGGGGATTTTTCCGGGACGGGACGGGACGATCTTCTGGTCCGGGCGCGCGGGAGCCGTGGTTCTGCGACCTGTTGCGAGCTGGTCGCGCCGGGTCCGGACGGGATGCCGGCGCGGATCGTCCAGTCGTGGGCCGGAGACTGGCAGGGGATCGACTGGACGCCGACGGCGCATGTGGCGGTGGTCGGGGATTTGACGGGGGATGGGCGGGCGGCGCTTCTGCTCCAGCCGGTCGGACCCTCGGGTCATGTGGATCTTCTCTTGGCGGACCGCCAGGGCCGGTTGGGTCCCGTCGCCTCGTCCTGGCCCGTGATCCAGGCTGGGGTGAACTGGTCGGCGGAGAGTTACCAGCTGGTGCCGGACCAGGCGACCGGACCGGCGGGTGGCGGGAGCGTGCTCATGGTGCCGCGTCTCATGGGTTTGCCCTACCGGCGGGCTTTTTTCGGGCCGACGGGAAAGCTCCTGTCGGTCGAACGGATCACGGCCCCGGCAGGACCCTACGGGCCGGGCCAGCCCGGATCCGCCGAACCGGCTCCGGGAAGTGTCGGTGGGGATTTTGCGGGCACGGGCTCGTCCGCCGGTCAAGCGCTCTCCGGTGGCGGGATGGGCGAGGCCCGGGCGATCACGCCATCGGCCACCCGCACGTCATCGGCGTCGTCGACCTCGACCTCGACTCCGGCGGTCGGGACACTCCCGGGGCATTTTTCGGTGACGCCCACGGGCGCGGCGACCTATACGATCCCGCTCGCCGTGGCCCCCGGGGTGAACGGTCTCGAGCCCCATCTCTCCCTTGTCTACCAGAGCGGGACCGGCGGTAGCCAGATCGGGCTGGGCTGGACACTGGGCGGATTTTCCGTCATCGCGCGCTGTCCGGACACGGTGGATGCCGAGGGTTACGCGGCCTCGCCCCGGGATGCCGCGAGCGATGCCTACTGCCTCGACGGGGCCCATCTCATTCCCGACTCCGGCGAGACGAACGGCGCTTCAGGGACCGAGTATCACACGACGATTGCCTCCTTCCGGAAGATCACTTCGGCGGGCGGTTCGTCCACGACGGGGCCGGGCTCCTTCACGGTTTTGACCAAGTCCGGTCTCACCGAGACCTACGGGAACTCGGCCAACTCGGCGGTCGGTTCGCCACCCGCGATCTGGCTGCTCCACGAGGTGACGGACCGGTTCCAGAACTTCATCGAGTACCACTACGTCCAGAACTCGACGCTCGGAAGTTACCGGGTGAGTTCGATCGATTACGGCAATGCCGGCGGCACGACGGTGGGCCAGATCGATTTCAACTATGCGTCCCTCACGGCCTACAACTGGATCCTGTCCTGTTCGACCGGCGAATGCTACGTCCAGCATTCGATGCTCTCGAGCATCGAGGTCTATTCGGGGGGCAGCCTGCTCTGGACCTACCAGCTCAACCAGACGCTTCCGCCGGCGAGCGCGGACGGGACCGGCCGGCCGACCCTGGCCTCGGTCAAGCTGTGCGATGCTGGCCTGGCCTGTGAACCGGCGACCTCCTTTCAGTATGCCCCCCTGGCCACGGGCTGGAACGCGGGGGGGGCGGTGCCGATCGCGGCCAACGTGGCGGCCATGCACTTCGGGGACTTCATGGGCCATGGCCGGACCGACTTCGCCTTCGTCTCGCCTCCCGTCAGCACGGGGAACTGGTGTCTGGAGTCGTCCGCAGGAGGGACAGACTGGGTCGAACACTGCTCGACGGTAGCTGCCGGGATCGGCAGCCAGGCCACCCCGATCGACTGGCAGGACGACGGGACAGACGGTTTGCTCATTCCGACGGCCACCGGATTCACGATCGCTGCCTGGAACGGCTCCCGTTTCGCGCCAGTGCTCACTCGTTACTGGCCCTCGTTTGCGGGTTCCGACAATGAGCCGGAACCGGTCGCCGTCGACCTCACGGGATCGGGTGACCCCGACATCGTCTTCAAGTACAACAACCAGATCTGGTATTTCGCCAACGACAACGGCGTGATCGCCCAGAACCCGACCAACACCGGTTTCGCGACCACGGAAGAGGCGAGCCTCGAACCCTTCATTTACAACCACAGCAGCGCCACGGCACTTTTCGACGGACCCGAAGGATGCACCACGATCACGCCCGATGACATTCCCACCGGCAACACATCCAGCGCGACCTGTGCGGGAACGGTCGGCGCCCTCGTCTGGAACCATGCGGACGGCGGCCTCGTCCACGAGATCATGCCGTACCAGGGCGAGATCGATTTTCTGGACCTCACCGGAGACGGACTCGACGACGAGATCACGAACCTGGGTGGCCAGTGGGAAGTGTTCTTGAACCGCGGCGGATCCTTCGACGAGACGCCGGATGTCCAGCAGGCACCCGCCGGGACGGTGGCTGCCGGACCGGGCGACTGGGCCGTGGCGGATGCCTACGACTCGAGCCGGCAGGATCTCCTCGTGCCGTACAAGGATGGGGACTGGCATGCCCTCTCCTGGGGCGGCTACGACGGCACCGAGATCCTCCTGAACGACCTCTCGACCGGGCTGTCCGACGCCGGTCTCTATCCCTCGCTGAGCCATGGGGCGGCGGCGTCCGTGGACGTCACCGGAGCCGGACTCGGCGATCTCGCCTGGGAGAGCGCCCAGTCCACGTCCGGTGAGACCTGGACGCTCACCCCCCACACGGCCCCGGTGAACGGCGCCAACGGGGATTTGCTCACCGGGATCACGAACGGACTCGGGGTTTCGCTCACGGTCGGTTACGGCTCGATCAATACCGCCGCTGCCCCGGTCTACACCTCCACCCCCGCCTGTTCCAGCACCGATCCCGAAGTGAGTCCCCTCGCCGCCCCGATCTACGTCGTGAAGAGCCTGTCCACCGATCCCGTGGCCGGTTCCACGGTCACGACGAGCTACCGGTACGGTGGGGCCTGCGTGGATCGCGGCGGCCGGGGATTTCTGGGATTCTCGACCGAGACCGTGACCAACAGCCTGGGCTACCAGACGATCACCCACTACGCCATGGGCTTCCCCTACACCGGGATCGCGACAGCCAGCACCCAGACCGGCCCCGGGACCGGCACCAGCAGCAAGCTACTCCTGGCCTCGACCCAGAGTACCCTGGCCGAGGAGACGACCGGGACACAGTCCATCTTTCCCTACGTGTCAGAGAGTCTCCAGGAGGGCGATTCGCTGGCCACCGGCGACCCCGACCGGTCGGTCACGACCCAGACCACCTACAACGAGTGGGGGGATGCCACCGCGATCACGACCACGGTCACGAACCTCGTGACCGGTGAGACCCATACGACGTCGACGGCCAACACGTTCACGGAGGGGACCCAGGACTGGTGCCTCGGCCGGCTCACCGCCTCCACGGTGACCGAGCAGGGGTCGGGTGAGGGAGCCATGAGCCGCGCGACGGATTATGCCTACGGGAGCGGGCAGGCCTGCGTGCTCGATTCGGAGACGTTTCTAAGTTTTTTCCAGATGG
>JAKARN010000056.1 GCA_021828425.1 Pseudomonadota bacterium
ATCTAAGGTCTGGGCGCTCGAGGTGCGGGTCGGAGAGGGAGAGTTCGCGAAACGGGCGTCGATGGCCCGCGCCACCTGTCCGAGATCCCGGAGATGGGAGACCTCGACCCGGAGCAGACTGACATCGTTGGGGTCGCCCATGCCGTCATTCCAGTAGCGGTAGTGGACGAGGATGCCTTCGCCCAAGGCTTTCTTCGTGGAATGGAAGATACCGTCGACCCGGACCGGCCAGGTATTGTGTCCGTTCGGATGGATCCAGATGTCGGAGCGTATGGGTACGATCTCGCCCGTCTTCCAGTGGTAGGTCCGGGCCACCAGGTTACCGACCAGGGCGCCCGACCGGTCCTTGAGCCAGGCCGATTCCTGCCGGGGGGGAAGGAGGAGGAATCGGCGTTCCTCGTCCAGCCAGCGCCGCGGCGAGACCGCGAGCGCGTAGAGGATCTGGCTGTGGTGCTGGTAATAGCCACCCATCCAGACCTCGTAGGCCACCCGATCGATATGCTTCATGGCGGCGATTTCGGTGGCATAGGCCCGGGGAAGCGGCTCGACCAGCGACTCGGCGCTCATCGAGACCAGAATCCGCCGGCCCGCGCTTTTGACCCCGCCGTAGAAGGCGTGGTTGAGGGCCTGGAGCAGCCCGAAGAGCAGGAAGGCAATGAGCACCGACAGCATCGTGAGCCAGGTCCGCAGCCGGTGGCGGCGGAGGGCCGAGAGGACGAGCGGACTGAAACGGAGGGGGGACTTCATGCGGCCGGACGCCGTTCGCCGACGAGACCCTTGTCGAGGTCGATCCGGCGGGTGGCAAAGGTTGCGGCATGGGGATCGTGGGTCACCATGACGATGGTCTTTCTGAGCCGCTCGTTCAGGGTTTTGAGGAGGTTCAGGATCTCGTCCCCGGCACTGCGGTCGAGGTCGCCGGTCGGCTCATCGCAGAGAAGCAGGGGGGGGTCGGTCACGATGGCCCGGGCGATGGCCACCCGCTGTTGCTGTCCGCCGGAGAGTTCGGTCGGCCGGAAACGGTGCCGTTCCGGGGGTAGCCCCGCCAGGGTCAACGCTGCCTCCACACGGCGATGGCGCTCCTCCCGGCTCAGGGGCAGAAGCAGGAGGGGGAGTTCGACATTGCGGGCGGCAGACAGGACCGGGATCAGGTAATAGAGCTGAAAGATGAACCCCAGGTTCCGCGCACGCCAGCGGGTGAGCGCCGCCTCGTTCAGGCTGGCCAGGTCGATCCCGGCGACCACGATCCCGCCCGAGTCGGGCCGGTCGAGCCCACCCACCAGATTGAGCAGGGTCGATTTGCCGGAACCGGAGGGTGCCATCAGGGCCACGAAGGCCTCGGGTTCCACGGTCAGCGTGAAATGATCGAGTACCTGGACGGTCTCATCGCCGCGCCGGTAGTGTTTGCTGACCTCGGTCATCTGAATGGCGGGAGGTTGCGTGCTGCTCATGACAGGTGTCCTCAGGGGCTCCTTTGGGGGTGGCGCACGCGAACACGTTCGCCATTGTGCAAGGATTCCGGGCCTTGGATTACGAGACGCGCCCCGGGGGGGAATCCCGTGACCTTGAGCCAGCCCGGACTCGGGTGGCCCAAGACGCGGATGGGTGTCCGGAAGACGCGTCCGCCCACCACCCGGAAGACGGTGGGATGGGAAGGGAGTCCGGAGACGGCATCGACCGGGAGAGTGGCGGCCACGGCTTTGAGTCCCCGGCGTCGAACGGGCCTGGAAAGGAAATAGACCTCTCCGGACATCTCCGGCAGGATTCTCGGGTCCAGCCGGTCGAAGGCCACCCGCACCTTCACGGTTCCCTTGTCCTTGTTGGCCGTGGGTACGATGCTGATCACCCGGGCTGGAATTTTCCAGTTGGGATACGCACTGAGTCCGACTTGGGCGGGCTCGCCGGCTTTCACCCGGTTGATGAAGGACTCATTCACGTCCACGTCCATTTCCAGGGAGTGCATGTCGACCAGCCGGCAGATCCCGGTCTGTGTGAACCCGCCGACCGCAGCCGGCGAGATCATCTCCCCGCGATGGGCATACTTGGCCGTCACGACCCCGGAAAACGGGGCCCGGATCACGGTATGACGGAGGACGAGTCGCGACAGACGCAGATTGGCCGCCATGGCCTGTGCATTGGCCCGATCCTCTCGGAGGGTGGCCTGATCGATGGCCACGCCGGCCTCCGCGCTGTCGAGTGCCGCATGGCTTTCGAGCCCCTCGTCGAAGATGGCGCGGATCCGGGCCAGGTTCTTGCGATCAAGCCGGAGCTGGGCCTCGGCCGAGAGTAACTGGGCACGGTCGGCGGCCAGCTGACGCCGGGAGACGGCCACCTGGGCCCGTGCCGTATGCGATTCGAGCCGTGCCAGCACCTGGTGATGCCGGACCGTCATGCCCTCCTGGACATAGACAGCACGGATCATGCCCGTGATGCGGGAGGAGACGGTGGTCTCCCGCCGGGCCACGACGTAGCCTGCCGCACTGAGCAGGACCGCGCCCGGAGTCGGTCGGGAATTCATCCGGAGGATCCGGACTGAAGGGAGGGGCGAGCGGGCGGCGGGTTCAATCCACCGGAAAAAAACGAGGGCGAGGAATCCCAGGGGAACCACAATGCCGGTGAGGAGGAGAAAAAATCGCCATCTGCGGTGGGCCACAGGGGCGTGATCCGGATCAGCTCCCGGGCTTTTGTAACTGAGGGATGCCAAAGCCTCTTCTTTGTCCAAGGGGCACCGGTAGGCTGGAGAGGGTCCGTTCGGATTCGGGCGGAATTATAGCCTAGTCGTGCTCGCCTCTCGCGGGGATCCCTGAAAACCCGGAATCCCCGGCACCTCCGACCGCTCACACGAGCCGGGAGGAGGTCCCTTTCGCCGGGGGAGGCAGCGGGGACCCACTTTGAGGGACAATAGAAGTTTGCACCCGCTGCCGTGGGCAGGGCTCCACAGCACGGGAGGCGCCTTGAAGGGGGAGCCACCGATGCCAAACCGGCAGCAGCCGGTCCACGGGGACCGTTCATGAACGAGAGGCCCAACCCGGATCTCATCCTCAAGCGGGTCACGGAAGACGAGTCCCGCCAGGGGAGGGGCCGGCTCAAGATCTTTCTGGGTGCCTCGGCCGGTGTCGGGAAAACCTATGCGATGCTCCAGGCCGCCCATGGGGTCCAAAAGTCGGGACGACATGTGGTCGTGGGCATCGTCGAGACACACGGGCGGGAGGAGACAGAGACTCTCTTGCAGGGCTTGCCGAAACTGCCGCTGAGCCCGCGCCGTCAGCAGCAGGTCAATCTTCTCGAGTTTGACCTGGATGCCGCCCTTGCCCAGGCCCCGGATCTTCTTCTGGTCGACGAACTCGCGCATCACAATGCGCCGGGCTCACGGCATCCGAAGCGGTGGCAGGATGTGGTCGAGTTGCTGAATGCCGGCATCAATGTCTTTACGCCCGTCAATGTCCAGCATGTGGAGAGCCTGAACGACATCATCCGGCAGATCACGGGGATCCGGGTCCGCGAGACGGTCCCGGACTCGATTTTCGAGAAAGCCGATGAAATCGAGGTCATCGACCTGCCGCCCGACGAGCTGCTCAAGCGCCTCGAGGAGGGGAAGATCTACCTGGCCGGTCAGATCGAGTCCGCCCGCGAGCATTTTTTCCGCAAGGGGAACCTCATCGCGCTCCGCGAGGTGGCCCTGCGTTATGCGGCGGATCGCATCGACGTGGAGATGCGCGAGTACCGCGAACATCATGCCATCGACCAGATCTGGCCGGCCCGGGAAAGGATCCTGGTCTGCCTGCCGCCGGGCGAACTCGGCGAACGGCTTGTCCGGGTCGGCAAGCGCATGGCGGATGGCTTGCATGCTGAATGGATCGTCGTCCACATCCAACCGGAAGGCTCCCCATCGGAAGAGCCCACCCGTTATCGCCAGTCGTTGGCGAACCTGTTCCGCCTGGCCCAAAGCCTCGGTGCCGAGGTCATCACGATTCCGGGCGGTCGGCATTTCAGCGCGGAGGTGCTGACCTACGCCCAGGTTCGCAACGTGACCCAGATTGTTCTGGGCAAGCCCCGGCGCCAGGGCTGGCGCCGCTGGGTGTTCGGATCGGTCGTGGATGCCATCGTCCAGGGCAGCGGGAACATCGGCATCCATGTGGTCAATGCGGAAATCCCCTCCGGAGGGGGCGAGTCGTCCACGCTTCGCGAATCTCCCCGCCACCACGCCCGGCGACCGGAACCCCTCTCCCGACCCTACCTCGGAGCCTTTCTCCTGGTCTTCGCCTCCACGCTCCTGGCCTGGGTGCTCTACGGACAGGTCAACCTGTCCAACCTCGTCATGATTTATCTGCTTGCCGTTCTCGCGACGGCGCTTTTTTTCGGGCGGGGCCCATCGATCCTGGCCTCGGTCCTGGGCGTTCTGGCCTTTGATTTCTTTTTCGTTCCGCCAGTTTTGAGTTTTCAGGTGAGCGATGTCCAGTACATGATCACTTTTGGCGTCATGCTGGTTGTGGGACTCGTGATCAGTCAGCTCACCATCGATGCCCGGGAACAGGCCAGTCATTCGGTTGAGCGAGAACGACGCATGGCCTCCCACTATGCCCTGAGCCAGTCGCTCGCCGCCGCGCGCAGCGAACAGGAGGTTCTGGAACTCGCAGCGCACCATCTGGGGCAGGAAACCGGCAGTCGCGTCGCCTTTTTCATTGCCGGCGCGGAGACCAATCGGGCCCTGAGCCAGCCTCCGCTGCCGCCCGAACGGTCCATCCGGCATCCCGATCCCGCCCTGGCCCAGTGGGTGTACCGGCACCGCGAAGAGGCAGGTTTCGGGACCGACACGCTGCCCGGCTCCTCCGTGCTGTACCTGCCGCTCGGCAGCTCACGCATCATCGGGGTTCTGGCCGTGGAACCGGATCCTTCGGGCGTGGCCTACTCTCCGGAGCAACGACGCCTGCTCCGGACCTGTGCCGGCCAGGTGGCCCTGGCCCTCGAACGCTTCCAGCTGATCCACGAGACCGAGCTTTCGCGCTTCGAGGTCAAGACGGAGAAGATCCGGAACTCGCTTTTGAGCAGCGTCTCCCACGATATCCGAACCCCCCTGGCCTCGATCATCGGCGCTGCGGAAATCCTGTCAGGATCCGCCCCCACCCTGGATTTCGAGACCCGGACCCGGCTCGCCCTCGACATCCGGGACCAGGCCCAGCGCATGTCGGAACAGGCGCACAACATCCTCGAGATGGCCCGCTGGCAGGCGGGCGCCGTCGAGCTCAACCGGCAGTGGTTTCCCCTCGAGGAAATCATCGGGGGGACCCTGTCGCATCTCAAGGAACGGCTGCGGGACCATCCCGTGAACGTGGAGCTGCCGAAAACCATGCTCTGGGTTTCGGTCGATGGAAGTCTCTTCGAACAGGTCTTTGTCAACCTGCTCGAAAATGTCGCCCGTCACACCCCGGCCGGGACACCGGTCCGGATCCACGCCGTCCGCGAACCCACGCAGGTCCGGATCGAGGTCCGGGATCAAGGCCCCGGTCTCCCGGCCGCGCTCGGCAACCGGATTTTTTCCACCTTCGTGCAGGGGGATTCCCAGCAGGCGAGTGGTGGGGTGGGGCTCGGTCTCGCTATCGTGCAGGCCATCGTGCAGGCCCATGGCGGTCGCATCACCGCCACGACCGCATCCGATGGGGGGGCCCAGTTCGAGATCGAGCTGCCCACCCCGGATTCGTATCCCTTGCCCCCGGTGGAGATTGAGACCCATGACGAATCACCCCCGATGCCTCGTCATTGAGGACGAACCGGAAATCGCCCGCCTGGTCCGGATCAGCCTGACCCTGGAGCAGTGGCAGGTCGAGACGGCCGCGGACGGGAACCAGGGCCTGGTCCGCGCCGCCAACTGGCGCCCGGATCTCGTCATCCTGGATCTCAACCTGCCGGTCCTGGACGGCCTCGAGGTCCTCGCGCAGTTGCGGACCTGGAGTCAGGTCCCCGTGATCGTTCTCACGGCCAAAACCTGGGAATCGGTCAAGATCCAGGCCCTGGATGCGGGCGCGGACGACTATCTGACCAAGCCCTTCAGCGTGGCCGAGCTCATGGCGCGCATTCGTTCCGTCATGCGACGTCTTCATCGGGATCCCGCGGGACAGGAAACCGCCTTTGCGACGCCGGAATGGCAGGTGGACCTCGAACACCGGCGAATCTGGGTCCGGGGTGCTGAAGTTCATCTGACCCCGATCGAATACCGGCTCCTCTGCGTGCTGATCCGGGAACGGGGTAAGGTCATGACCCATCGCCAGCTCCTGACCGCAGTTTGGGGTCCCCACCATGCACGGGCCAATCATTACGTCCGGATCTACATGGCCCAGCTCCGGAAAAAGATCGAGGTCGACCCGGGGGCCCCACGTTATCTTCTCACCGAATCCGGGGTGGGTTACCGGCTGGCCGAGCCGGATCCGGGTTCCTTGGGAGTGGGTGCGTAGGCTCCAGGGTGAACCGCACTAAACCGACATGCGGGGTTCGGAAGATGACCCTTGAGGGCCGGTCTGGCTTACCTGAAGGTCCGGTCCGCGGGTAAAATAGCCGTTCCTCATCGGGATCGGCCACCCATGCCTCATACGTGGATTGTCGGCGCGAGCAGCGGGATCGGATCAGCCCTTGCCCTCAATCTGGTCCGCGCGGGCCATACGGTCGCGGCAAGTGCCCGGAGTGTGGAGAGGCTGGAGACCCTGGCCCGGGAATCTCCGGTGCCCGGTGCGATTTTCCCGGTTCCCATCGACGTTCGCGACCGTGCCTCCGTCGAGGCCGCCGCCGCCACGGTTTTTGCCCGTCTGTCCAAGCTCGACTACTGTTTTCTCAATGCCGGCAAGTACGAACTCTCCCGGGGTCTCATCGATCCCGGTGCCTACGAAGAGGTGACCCGGGTCAACTACCTGGGGGTGGTCGAGTGCCTGGCTGCGGTCCTCCCGCCCATGGTTCAGGCGGGTTCGGGACAGGTACTCATTACGGCCTCGATTGCGGGGTACCGGGGACTTCCCAAGGCTGGTGCCTACGGTCCCACCAAGGCCGCGCTCATCAGTCTCGCCGAAACCCTGGCCGTGGAGCTCAAGCCGACTGGTGTACGCATCCGGGTCATCAATCCGGGTTTCGTACGTACTCCCCTCACGGCAAAAAACCGCTTTCCCATGCCCTTCCTCATGGAAGCGGACGAGGCAGCGCGCCGGATCGTCCGTGCCCTGCCTCGTCGGAGTTTTGAGATCGCCTTCCCGTGGCCGATGGTCATGGGCCTGAAATTGCTCAGGATCTTGCCCAACCGGGCCTATCTGTCATTGATGGGCAAGCGCATCCGGTGAGCTTCCGCCTGGCCGTGCATCCACAAACGGTCCTTGCGCGTAACCCACATGAGATCCGTGCGGGACAGGGTCCCCCGGGTCTTTGAACACGGATCGGGAAACAAACATGCTTTATCCGGAGCTTTTCCGCCAGCTTGAACAGGCCCGATGGAACCTGGAACGGGACGTACCCTGGGATCGCTTCGATGCCGGCCGGCTCACCGAAGAACAGGCACGGACCATCAAGATGAACGGCATCACCGAGTGGTCGGCCCTGCCGGCCACGGAGATGTTCCTGCGCGACAATGCGGGTGACTCCGATTTTTCCGCCTTCATGTCCATCTGGTTTTATGAAGAGCAAAAGCACGCGCTGGTGCTCATGGAGTACCTGCGCCGCTTCTGGCCGGATCTTGTGCCCAGCGAGGAAGAACTCCATGCTGTCCGCTTCCGGTTTGATCCGGCCCCCCCCTGCGAAACGCTCATGCTGCATTTCTGCGGTGAGATCCGGCTGACGGCCTGGTACCGCTGTGCCGCGGCGTGGCAGACCGAGCCGGTCATCCAGGCCATCTACGAGCTTCTGGCCGGGGATGAGGCGCGTCACGCGTCCTGTTACATGCGCTACATGAGACGGGCAATCGAGCGGGAGGGGGACTCCTCACGGCTGGCCTTTGCCCGGATCGGGGTGCTCATGACGAGCCGCAAGACGGGCCGTGCAATGCATCCAACCAACCTGCATGTCAGTCAGGAGCACTATCCCGAGGAAGATCG
>JAKARN010000057.1 GCA_021828425.1 Pseudomonadota bacterium
CCTGCATGGTTGGTAGTTCGATCTTGAGGCCGGGGAACTGCTTCGCTCCGATCCGCAAGCTGGCGTGTTCAAAAGCCTTTGATCCAAGCCCCCGAAAGGGGGCATCTGGAAATGCCACTCCTGACCGTTAATGGGTCTCTGAATCCGATCTTGGCGCAGATCTCTGGATGCTCGCCGGTTCTCCGGGTTGGGGTAGCTGCTCCCAGAGCTGAAAAGCGAAGAGCACGCCGTTGGGAGTGACCGGTACTCCTGCCCTTCTCAGCGCATCCGCTGTCCATGTATTGCAGGTATGAAAGGCGTCGTAAGAGAGTCTTGAGGCAAAAAACTCACTCTGGGGAGCAGGTCCCTGGGTAATGGGTTCAAGATGGCCTGCAGGGTTTTTTTTCAGGGTTTGTTCGAGATATTGCCTTAATCTCGCAAACCCATTCTGACCCACGGCGACTGGGCGAAGATGAATGGAGGGGCCAAGGCACACGGTTGGCTTGTGCCGACAGGACTGCACAAGAACGACGCTGGCAGAGGGAAACAGCGCGGAAAGTACTGTCCAGATTCCAGGGTGGGTCGCCATGTAGAAGTCTCGGTTTCCCCAGCCGAATACGAGGAAACGCGGTTTAGGGGAAAAAGAGAATAGGGATAATAGTCTGTGTCCGATCGCAGCCCTGGGTAGCACCAACCCCGTATGCCAACCCGCCCGAAGCACCCAAACACGCCGGAGTGGAGTCCTGAGGCCCGTTATTGGTCTTCTGGTGGGAGCTCGGAGGGCCGGTGGATTGACGGTCATCGCACCACATCCACCGGTTCCGAATAGCAGGAAAAAGGCAAGCGCTACACCTGTCAGGGATCGAAATCCAAGCATGCGGATACTCACGGTCCTGAGGAGGATATCACCCTTAAGTTACAACGCTCCGACCCCTTAATTCTGGTCCCTCTTGTCACGCCTTGTAGACCGGTTTATCCTTGATGCATGAAGAAACTGGTTTTTGTTGGTGCTCTTTTCTTAGGTGTGGGCCTTGGCACTATAGCTGGGGCTGGTGCGCAACCTGTCTACACTTGGGTCGGGCGTAATGGTGTACGCCACTACTCAGATGTCCCGCGACCGGGAGCGAAACAGGTGGTTCTGGGTGGGGGACTATCGGTTTTTTCTGTCCAGCCCGCAGGGTTAGGAGCGGCTGGTGGGCGGGGGAGTGTCGTGCGCCAAGCCGCGAGCCGGAACCATTATCATTTAGAAATCTTGAGCCCAACTAGCCAGCAGTCGCTCTTCAATATTGGGGGTGTGCTGACGGCGTCCGTGACGCTTTCTCCCCCGCTGATGGGTGGTGACGCACTGCGCTACCTTTTGGATGGCAAGCCAAAAGGGAGAACAACCCAAGCGACGAGCCGGACTCTGCATCGGGTCTGGCGGGGAAGCCATGTGCTTACTGTCGAGATCGTCTCTCCGCAAGGTGCGATTCTCGCAAGTCAATCTGTCACCTTCTACGTGCATCAACACTCGATTCTTGCACCGCGGCCGTTGGGTGCCGTCCAGCATGTAAAACCAGCCGGACCAATCGGGGCGATTCCGCACTAGTACCGTGCTGCACTATAATGGTGCAGTGGATAAGTCAAGGTTTGTAACCCGACAGTCGGCAGACACGGTAAGTCTTCTGGATGGCTTGGCCACAGCGGTCATGCGTGTCGATTCCAGCCTTGCTCTCCTCTATGCCAATGCGGCGGCGACTGACTTGTTCGAGTTACCACAATCCGCAGTAGGTCGCCCTTTGGTCGATGTGGTGAGTGCCTTTGCGTCCCTGGTTCCGCTGCTGTCCGGCCAGCTTGCCGCTGGTGAGATCCGGACCTATCGGGAACTTGAGCTTGCGGTGAGTGGGCGGACAATCACCCTTGACTGCATTGTCTCCCCCTTGCCTCCTGCCGAACTCATACTCGAACTATATCCCTTGGATCGCCATCTATTGATCAGTCGCGAGGATGCCCTGACCCAGCGTTATCAGGCAGGCCGCGCTCTTCTTCTCCAGCTTGCCCATGAAATCCGCAATCCTTTGGGTGGGATTCGAGGGGCAGCCCAACTGCTTGAGGCAGAGCTTGAGAACCTCTCGCTTCGTGACTATACCCGGATCATTCTTCGCGAGGTCGATCGACTCGATGGACTGGTCGAGACATTATTGGGCCCACTGACACCACCACGGCGTTCTCCGCTCAATGTCCACGAACCTGCCGAGCATGTCCTACGCATGATCGAGACGGAGCGGGTACCTAAATTGCGGCTAGCCCGTGATTATGATCCCAGTCTGCCCGAACTGTTCTTGGATCGTGATCTTTTGGTCCAAGCCCTTCTCAACCTAGTCCGTAACGCCCGGGAAGCCATGCAGGATCGCGGGACAATCCGTATTCGAACCCGGATCGAACGGCAGTACACGATCCAGGGGCGGCGTTACCCGCTAGCCATACGTTTGGATGTCGAAGACGAAGGACCCGGAGTGCCGCCTGAGCTCGGTGAGCGGTTGTTTCTTCCCCTAGTGAGCGGTCGTCCGGGAGGAACCGGTCTCGGATTGGCGATTGCTCAGGATCTTATCCAGCGGCAGGGTGGACTCATCGAGTGGAAGAGCCGACCCGGGAAGACTGTTTTCTCAGTTCTTTTGCCCCTCGGAGGAAACGCGTGACGGTTCAAAGCCCGATCTGGGTCGTGGATGACGATGCCTCGACTCGTTGGGTCTTCGAAAAAGCCCTCGCAAAATCTGGGTATGAGGTGAGAGGATTTTCCCATCTCGGTGAGTGTGAGGAAGCACTGAAGCAGGGGGAGCCCTCAGCTCTAATTCTGGATATCCGCCTGCCGGATGGTGATGGGCTGGATTTCCTATCCGTCTGGTCCAAGCGATTTCCACGACGCCCGGTCATTGTCGTGACTGCTCATGCGGATTTCCAGAACGCAATCCAGGCCTATGAGAAGGGAGCCTTCGAATACCTGCCCAAACCAATTGATTTGCGTGAGCTTATGGCTGTTCTCGAACGTGCGCTCTCCCACCCAGATTCGGGTGAAAAAAGCCGAAAACGCGGCCCATCGTCGACACTGATCGGAGCTGCGCCCGCGATGCAGAGAGTTTTCCGCCAGATCGGCCGACTGGCCAGAAGTGAGGTCACGGTTCTCGTCCGCGGGGAATCTGGAACAGGCAAGGAACTCGTCGCCCGTGCTCTCCACGCCCATGGTCCACGGACGAAAGGACCGTTTATTGCCATCAATGCAGCCGCTATTCCCGCTGAGCTCCTCGAGACTGAGCTATTTGGACACGAACGTGGGGCTTTCACGGGTGCCGTCACTGGGCGTACCGGACGTTTTGAACAGGCACAGGGCGGAACGCTTTTCCTCGACGAGATTGGTGATATGCCCCTGCCGCTTCAGACTCGTCTCCTTCGGGTTATCGCAGAGCATGAATTTTTCAGGGTGGGGGGTGAGAAAACAGTAGCAACGGATGCTCGGCTTGTTGCTGCGACCCACCAGGATCTTGCCACCTTGGTGCAAGCCGGCCGGTTCCGTGAGGATCTTTACCACCGGCTCAACGTGGTTGAAATCCGCCTCCCTCCCCTGCGGGAGCGGCTTGATGATCTACCTCTACTCCTCGAACACTTCCTTCGGGAGGCAAGCGCTGAGTTCGGACTTCCCGCTCCTCGTCTCACCGCCGAAGCCGTTGGCGAGCTTCAGCAGTGGCCTTGGCGGGGGAACATCCGGGAGCTGGTCAACTTCTGCCGGAAAATCGTGCTGGAGCCCCCAGGACCATTCGTTCAAGTTGAAGACCTTGAAAATTTCCGTTCGGACTCACACTCCGTGAGAATGCAGGAGTGGGGTGAGCTTTTGGGGCAGTGGTGCCATACAGCCTCTCCGACCGAGTATGGACAAGCACTCAAGAAGGCCGAACGGATTCTCATTGAGGTTGCTCTAGAACGCACAGGTGGACATCGTCAGGAGGCAGCCCGGCTTCTGGGATTAGGGCGGAACACCTTGACGCGAAAACTTGCCCGATGGAAGGAAAACCTTTGATTGTCCAGAACACATTTGGCCATGGTCCTTGTGTTACGGTCTGGGTGCATGGCTGGCTTCGCTCATCTCGCATGTTTGAACCCCTCCTTCCATTCATGGACCCACACGCAGATCGCTGGATCTTCGTAGATCTGCCGGGCTATGGTGAAAACCGCAAGGCCTCCGGCGAATTCACTGTCGACCGTGCGGTGACGGAGCTCGCTCAATTCACGGAAGAGGCCGGATTGGATCAGGCACACTGGGTGGGCCATTCCATGGGAGGACTCGTGATCCAGCGTCTTGCATTCAGGGTGCCACAACGGGTGATCTCCCTCGTTGGGATTGCTCCTGTCCCCATAACCGGGCTGGCACTCAACGAACGAGCTCGGGAAATCTATCAGAAAGCCTGTAAATCAGTGGAAGCCCGGTTTCGAGTGATCGCGCGGCTTGCAGATCCGGCGACCGCAACCGAAACCATCCAAAACTGGGTGGTACAAAGCTTTTCTGAGACACAGGAAGATGCACTTTGGACTTATCTCGAATCATGGTCGGTCGAGCGGCAAGAACTCACCCCCCCTGACTTCAGCTCGATTCCGTTTGTTCTAGTTGCGGGAGCGGGAGATCCTGCCATCACAAAAGCCAGGATCACTGGGTCGATTGCTTCTCTCTATCGCCATTTGGAGGTACATATCCTTGATGGAATCGGACACCTGCCCGTTGAGGAGGATACTTTCCGTGTCGCACAGGCACTCGCCAAGTGGCCAGAGAAACAAGTGGGTAGTGAAACGTCGTCTCATTTAAGCGAGGCGCCGAGGACGTCACGGTAAAGGTGACGACAGGGTCAATCCCTAGCGAATGTAGTTCTTTGTGACGTTGCATCAAAAATGAGGGGCAGACTCAATGCAGCCACGAGGCAATATGCCTGGATAGTACCCTCGAAATCGAGCCATCGGGATCAAGATCGGGATCAAAAATCGTTATTTCCATTCCCATCACACGCTCAGTTGCTAGCGCAAACTTGATAATCCCCGTAATCTCCTCCCATGACAGTCCGTCGGGCTGGCGCGAATCAACTGCAGGCATGATAGCGTCGTCCAGTACGTCCACATCAAGATGAATCCAAAAGCCATTTATTGGTTTTTGACTCAAAATCCTAATACGTTCTTGGGTGGTCTGAACGGTACCGCTTGAGCGCAATTGGGCGAGGTCCCAATATTCCATACCGGACTGCTCCGGTTTTGGAATTCTGGCGGTGGGTCTCTCGGCGTAGTCTCGATTGGCGAGTAGCAAAACATCTTCCATGCGGAAATAGGGCCGTAAATTTTCTATATTGGTAAGCAGCTCTGGGCCCCAACCGGTTGCCAAAGCGAGGTCCATTCCAGCCGCCCCGCCACTGGAGGATTGTTCCGGCAAATAAAAGTCAGTGTGCCCGTCAATAAAGAGTAAGCCGTATCTCCCTCGTTGCCGCAGGGCGATAGCGGCACCCAGGAGTATGCTGCAATCACCACCGATAACCAATGCGAACCTCTGGTCAACCAAGGATTTAACTATTTCGAAGGCCAGCTGACGTGAATAAGCTGCGATTGACTCAGCATTGCGGATATTTACAACACGTGACTCGTCCGCCTGGTAAGTGGGCGGAATGATACGACGGCGTGACAGGAGTCGCGGGAGTGAATCCAGTCCGGATTTCGCAAGGGCATCTGGCGCGCGGCACGTGCCAGGTTCCTTTCCTAGTATTGGGGGTTTGAGTCCGAGATTAGATGGGGCCTCAATCAAATCGATGCCAGTTAGTTTGCTAGATATCATCTAATGTGTCGCCCGCTTTGTTTTCAAACCGGAGGGGATTCTGTGATCCTGCCCGGCAAGTGCTAGAAAAGAAAGTGTCGTAGTCCCCCTCTTAGCCATGACTCAAGATAGCATGGGATTGGAGGGGAGGCGGACATCTGGGACTTGCAATCTCAGCTTTAGCGAATGGGTCGTGGGTTCCCCCCAACAATAACGCTTGGTGCTGTCAAGGGACCTCGACTTTTCAACTTTGGGATTAGTTCAATAAATCTCGGTCCAATAAATTTCGTCAGGGTTCGCCCGATAAATTCCGAAATTGAGCGTACCTGAAGGAGGCTGGTTATCCTGCCCCGTGTCATTCCAGTCGTATTCGAGCCAGCTCGGGATCGTTGCGGTAGTGAGGATGAGAGGGCCCGTCGCATTGGGTGCTTTGAACCAAAGATTGAAACTGCCACCCTGAGGGGGCTCACTGAAGTCCTCACCCGTTTTCCCGCTGCCACACGATAACCCACTCTGATTTCCTGTTTCCCAAACACAGGTGTCAGATGGGGTCACAGGCCCACCCGGGCTGGGTTCAGAGAGGGCCAAGGTGACTCCCGTCGTACAACTGTCATCCGTGGCTGGAACCCATCCGGTTGAAGAACCGAGATAGTATTCCGTTGCCATGAGATCGTTAAGGTCCAGTTCCTCAGAGCCATAAGCATTTGGAATAATCAGCCTGCCCTGGCGAATAGTCGGAGCGTCACCCGCTGCAAACCCGATTGTGAAGGTGAATGGATTCTGGGGATAGGCGATTCCATCCGTATCAATGACCGGGAAACTGACTGTAATGTCCGACTGAAACGGGCTAGCCAAGGGCGCGGGTTTGGAGCCATTGTCCGGCTGGGTGTAAGACAATGGGCCCGAGAAGGTGGTGGTTACTGATCCAGGTGCCGAGTTTGTGGTGGTGGCTGGCGAATAACCCGCAACTGTGCTATCCACCGTGACGCCCAAGGTCGAGGGGGCGTTAGGATCAGAGTAACTGGGTGTAATCGCGGGAAGCTTCCACCAATTGGCTCCAGTCCCATAATTGGAATAATTCAGGGTTGTCGCACCTTGCGCATTAACTGCGGTGATTGTCACCACGGGTGGGGTGGCATAACTGAGAGGTTGACCCAGGTAGGTGAAGTTGGCTCCACAGCCCGAATCGAAGGTTGACAGATTCACGGTAACGTCGAAATGATCGGGGGTAAAACGGCCCACATAACTGCTGTTGGGTAGGGATCCCGTGTAATAACTAAAACCAGTTGCATCCACACCAGGAGTGTTGAGATAGTTGGTCGCAGTGGCCTCTAGGGTGGCGCTGCCTACCTCGCTATACTCCAAGTCATTGACGGTACCACTCCCTCCGGTGACGCTCAAGGAACCGTTGCTGATGCTTCCCAAAACCCCTTGAGAGGGTAAAAAGGGTGAGACTGCGGATACCGAGACGGGCCATGAGAAATGGGTGAGAACCAGGTTGGCTGCATTGTCTACTGCAATCCCCGAACCGGTGGGTGCCGTGCAGTTTGGCGCATTGCAGGTATCCGTTGATGACCAGGCATAGGCAGTCACCACAGCCGTGAAATTTTTACCGGCCGCCGTGAAAACTGGATCAGTCGGGGATTGTGCCCCGGGGTTCCCTTGCACGCTGATGAGCAAGTCATAGGGAATCACAGTCACCGGAAAACTACCGCAAGTCTGGCCGTTACCCATGCACCAATTCAGGAGATATTTACCGACGTCGGTCGTATCCAGCGTGAAGTCCGCCATCCCGTTCGTGAAAGCCAGCCGGATGTTGAAGTGTCTGGGTTTACTGGTCGGAAGAGGAGATACGGTTTGCTGTGTATTGCCTGTCACCCCCGGTAACGCTGCACCTTGAGGCTGATTGGGATCAAGCGTAAGCCATACGGTCATCTTCTGGTGTTTATTGTTTAACCCAGTATTGATATTGCAGCCGTTATAGCTGGTCACGGTCATGCTTTGGGGGCGGCCCGCGACCGGAATGGCGATCTCGCCAGGGGCGTTGGCCACCACGAGGGAGCCCCCGCTGAAGGTGATGGGGGCCGAGGTGTTGATGATCCCCGTCCCGAAGTCCTGAACCGTGACCGATACGGTTTCGGCCGTCGGGTCGGTCAGGTTGAGGACGATTTCGCCACCATCCGCTGGAACAAACTGATAGGTCCACTGGACAG
>JAKARN010000058.1 GCA_021828425.1 Pseudomonadota bacterium
CTTGTGGGTGATGACCAACCGGCCAACTTGCCCGCCGATAACCGCATCCAGTAAGTGCTTGAGGCCCTTCTTGTGGTCGTTCATGCCTGAACCCAGGTCGGCAATTACCTCGAACGTCCAGCCCTGGCGGGCGCAATAGAGTTCGAGCACCTGCTTCTGCCTTTCCAAACCATCCTTCTGGTCGTGGCTGGACACGCGGGCGTAGGCGATGGTCCGGCGTGCCGCTTCCGTCGCATGGAACTGTTCGGGGCGCAATCGCGCCAGGTCGTAGCGGCGGCGACCACCGGGTGTGTGCTCTCGGGTACGACCTTGCCTTCGCGTTCCCATCGACGCAGCGTTTGCGCCGCCACACCAAGGAACTCAGCGGCTTCGTGAATACTGACCAGTGTACGAGACATGCTCAAAATATACAATATTGCGCAAATAAAGAGCAAAAATCGCGTCGGCAGTTCAAAATCCTCGAGGGCACATCAGCCTTGGCCACCCTGATTGGCGCCTTCGGCCTGCGCGATTCCGGCGTTGCGGCTGCGACGGGCCTCCCTTCTGCAAATCCTGCGATCATGAGCGCAAGCGACCAAGCGCGATCCCTGGGGCAAACACGCAAAGAGGCCCGCGCCCGGACCGCGCGGGAGGGATGGGGGGTTCCGGATCTCTTCAGCCGGTCTTGCGGTTGATCGCGTTCAAGGCACGACCGTCCACCGCGAGGGCCGCCTCATGCAGGGCCTCGGAGAGGGTCGGATGGGCGTGAATGGTGAGCGCGATGTCCTCGGCACTCGCACGGAACTCCATGGCGAGGACCGCTTCCGCGATGAGTTCGGAGGCCATCGGACCCACAATGTGGACTCCCAGGATCTCATCCGTCGTCTTGTGCGCCAGGATCTTGACCAGGCCCGCGGCAGACTCGAGCGCCCGGGCACGGCCATTCGCCGAGAAGGGAAAGGTTCCCGCACGGTAGGGAACGCCGGCTTTCCCGAGTTCCTCCTCGTTGCGTCCCACCCAAGCGATTTCGGGTGACGTGTAGATGACGGAAGGAATGACGTCGTAGTTCATCTCGGCGTTCTTGCCGGCAATGAGGTCAGCCACCATGACGCCTTCCTCTTCCCCCTTGTGCGCCAGCATGGGTCCACGCACCACATCACCAATGGCATAGACATCCTTGCGCTTTGTCCGGCAGTGGTCATCGACCCGGATGAAGCCCCTCTCGTCGCACTCGACTCCTGAACCTTCTTCCAGAAGCCCCCCGGTAAAGGGGCGTCGACCCACAGCCACGATCAGGCGGTCGACGTCGCAGCTGCCCTCTCCATCCGGGGACTTCTTGTAATGCAGCGTGAGTGCGGTTTTTTTACGGTCGACCGAGACGAGCGTCGAGGCGAGTTCGATCGTGAGGCCGAGTTTCTGGAACTGGCGTAGCCCCTCCTTCGCCACCTGGGCATCGACCATGGGCAGGAAGGTGGGCAGGGCCTCGATCAGGGTCACTTGGGATCCGAGCCTGGCCCAGACGCTGCCGAGTTCGAGGCCGATCACGCCCGCGCCGATGACGCCCAGCCGCTTCGGGACGCGGTCGAAATCGAGCGCCCCCCAGGAATCGACGATGCGCTCCCCATCAAAAGGCACCGCCTTGAGCTCGATCGGGGTTGAGCCAGTCGCGAGAATGACGGCCCTGGCGGCGAGTGTGCGGGTTTTCCCCTGGAGATCGGTATAACCCACCCCGCCATCCTTGAGGAGACGCCCCGTTCCGGGGAGTCCTTCGACCTGGTTGGCCTTGAAAAGCTGGGCAATCCCTCCGGTCATGGTGCGGACCACCCGGGCCTTGCGATCCTGCATGGCCTTGAGGTCGAGCGTGAGTCCTTCGATGCCGATGCCGTGGAGCTTGAACTCCTCCTGCGCCCGGTGGTAGAGCTCGCTGGATTCCAAAAGCGCCTTCGAGGGGATACATCCCGCGTTCAGGCAGGTTCCGCCGAAAGCGGGGGATCCATCGCGGTTTTTCCAGCTGTCAATGCAGGCGGTCCGGAGACCGTTCTGGGCCGCACGGATCGCGGCGATATACCCCGCCGGCCCGGCGCCGATCACCACCACGTCATAGGATTCATCAGTCATGAGGCATTCTCCGCTCGTTGGATCACAGTTCGAGAAGCAGGCGGGAGGGGTCTTCCAGCGATTCCTTGACACACACCAGAAACTGCACCGCCTCCTGGCCGTCGACCAGCCGGTGATCGTAGGTGAGCGCGAGGTACATCATGGGCCGGATGACAACCGATCCTCCCACGGCCATGGGGCGGTCCTGGATCTTGTGCATGCCCAAGATCGCGCTCTGCGGGGGGTTGATGATCGGGGTCGAGACCAGGGACCCGAACACGCCCCCGTTCGTGATCGTGAAGGTCCCGCCCTCGAGATCCTGGAGCGCCAGGGTTCCGGAACGGGCCTGTTCGGCGAAATGGGCGATCCGGGTTTCGATCTCGGCAAATCCCAGGGCATCCGCGCCGCGCACCACCGGTACCACGAGGCCGCGGGGGGAGGCGACCGCGATGCCGATATCCCAGGTGTCGTGGTAGACGATCTCGTTGCCCTCGATCGAGGCGTTGATCACCGGAAAACGCTTGAGCGCCAGAATCGCCGCCTTGACGAAAAAGGACATGAACCCGAGCCGGACCCCATGGGCTTTCTCGAAACGCTCGCGCAGACTGTTCCTGATCTCGATGACGCGGCCGAGATCGACCTCGTTGAAGGACGTGAGCATCACGGCGTTGAGATTCGATTCCCTGAGCCGTTCGGCAATCCGGGCCCGGATCCGGGTCATGGGCACCCGACGGACTGCCCCGCCCGGTGCCTGCGTTGCTGCCGGTGCCGCGGGAGCGGATCCCGCGGTCCTCTCGAGATGGGCCAAGACATCAGTCTTGCTGATGCGGCCATCCCGGCCGTGACCCTCGATCTGTTCGGGAGCAAGCCCGTGCTCGTCAGCCAGCTTTCGGGCGGAGGGGGCGATCGGCGGGGCAGTCGGCCGCTCCGGTCTCTTGGCCGGTGCGGGGGGGGTGGGTTTTTTCGCGGATGCCGCCTCCGCCTCGGATCGGGGGGCACCTTCCTCGAGGAGGGCAATGACCTGGCCTGCATTCACCGTGGCGCCGTCCCCGGCACGAATCTCCTGGAGGCGGCCATCGGCGGGAGCGGGGACCTCGAGCACAACCTTGTCGGTCTCGAGATCAACCAGGTTTTCATCACGGCGGACCGTCTCGCCGGCTTTCTTGCGCCAGTTCACAAGTGTCGCGTCGGTCACGGACTCGGGCAAGGGAGGAACCTTGATCTCGATGCTCATGCAATCTCCGAGAGGGGGGATGGGGACCCGGCCCGGCGCGGACGGACCGATCGGGCCGGGGCCGGTTCAAGCGCGGATTCGATGATGGTCTTTTGCTGGAGCGCGTGGAGGGCGGAATACCCGGGGGCCGGGGCTGCCGCGTGTGGACGGCCCAGATAGCGCAGGGTCTGACCGGGGCCCATCAGGCGGGCGATCAGAGGCCCCACACCCCGGAATGCTCCCTGGTTTCTCGGCTCTTCCTGGCACCAGACCACGTCGCGAACTCCAGCGTAACGCTGGAAAAGCTTCGTGAGGGCCACCTCCGGCAACGGTGCCCATTGCTCGAGCCGGACCAGCGCGAGATCAGACCGTTCCGCCGCCTCACGGGCCTCCAGGAGTTCATAGTAGATCTTGCCGGAGGTGAGGATGAGCCGGCTCGTCTTGGCCGGATCGGCGCCGGTATCGTCAAGAAGCGGGGCAAAATGGCCTTGCGCGAGATCACCGAGGGTGGACACCGATCGCCGGTTGCGCAAAAGGCTTTTCGGGCTCAAGACCACGAGCGGCTTGCGGTAAGGTCTCAGCACCTGTCGCCGGAGCAGGTGGAAAAACTGGGCGGGAGTCGTGGGGTTTACGATCTGCAGGCTGTCTCCATCGCAAAGTTCCAGGAAGCGTTCGGGGCGGGCCGAGGAGTGTTCCGGACCCGCCCCTTCCTGGCCATGCGGCAAAAACAGGACCAGCCCGCACAAACGCCCCCACTTGGCCTCGCCGGCCGAGAGGAACTGGTCGATCACGACCTGCGCGCCGTTCGCGAAATCGCCGTACTGGGCCTCCCAGATGACGAGGGCTTCCGGACTGGCCGTGGCATATCCATATTCGAAGGCCATGACGCCTTCCTCGGACAGGAAGGAATCCACGACGTCCACGAGCGCCTGCCCGGAAGCCAGCCGGTTCAGGGCCACATCGGTGGCATCGGTCGTCGCCTCATGGATCACCGCATGACGGTGGAAAAAGGTTCCGCGTGCGCTGTCCTGGCCCGTGAGGCGGATTGGATGGCCAGCGACCAGGAGACTGGCATAGGCCAAAAGCTCGGCCATCCCCCAGTCGAGCGGCTGCTCGCCCAAGATCATCTTGCGTCTTTCCTCAAGGATCCGGGCAAGGCGGGGATGCACCGTCCAGCCCCCGGGCAGCGTGGTGAGGATCCGACCCCACGCTTTGAGATCGGAGGGTGCCACTCCGGTCTCCACGGAGACATCCCAGCGCTGGCCCCGGTAGGGTGTCCAGTCAACCAGGGGGGGACGGATGGGCGCGCGGGGAAGAATGAAGGTCAAAGGCACCTCGCCGCGATCCAGCCCGTCGCGGTAGGCACCCACCAGGGCTTCGGCTTCGGCCGGTTCGATGATTTTTTCGGCCACGAGTTTTTGCGCGTAAAGGGTGAGGGTCGTCGGGTGCTTGCGGATGGCCTCGTACATGACGGGTTGCGTCACGGCCGGCTCATCCGCCTCGTTGTGTCCGTGGCGGCGATAGCAGACGAGGTCGACGAAAATGTCCTTGTGAAAGCGGGCGCGGTAGTCGAACGCGAGGCGCATCGCAAACAGGACCGCCTCCACATCGTCCGCGTTGACGTGGAAAACCGGGGCCTCGATCATCTTGGCGATGTCCGTGGCGTACGGGGTGGAGCGGGCATCACGAAGGTTGCTGATCGTGAACCCGATCTGGTTATTGACCACGAGGTGGACCGTTCCCCCGGTCCGGAAGCCGCGGGTACCCGACATCTCGAGCGTCTCCATGACCACACCCTGGCCGGAAAGCGAGGCATCCCCGTGGATCAGAACCGGCAGTACCCGGTCCCCCACCCGGTCTCCCAGCCGGTCCTGGCGGGCGCGGACGGAGCCTTCCACCACGGGATCGACGATCTCGAGATGCGAGGGATTGAAGGCGAGGGTGAGATGGACGACCCGTCCGTTGATTTCGACATCCGAGGAGCAGCCGAGATGGTACTTGACGTCGCCCGAGCCATTCTGGTGCAGCGGATCATAGCGTCCCTCAAACTCGGAAAACAGCTCGGAGAGTGGTTTCGCGAGCAGATTGACCAAGACATTGAGCCGTCCGCGGTGGGCCATGCCGATCACGATTTCCTGAACCCCCCCAGAGGCGGCGCGTCGCACCAGGTCACTGAGCGCCGGCATGAGGGCTTCGGCCCCTTCGAGCGAAAAGCGCTTCTGCCCGATGTAGCGGCGGTGGAGGAAATGCTCGAGCCCCTCGGCTGCGGTCAGCTCGGCCAGAAGGGTCTTCCGCTCTTCCGCCGTCAACCCAAAACGCCCCCGTGCAGTCTCCAGATGGTCACGGATCATCCCGCGCTCCTCGATCGACGTGAGGTGCTGGTATTCGACCCCGATCGTTCCACAATAGGTGGCCCGGAGCAGGGCCAAAAGTTCGGTTCCCGAGCCCGGGGCTTCGCCCGAGACGAGATCGGGAGGCACGGGCCGGGCCAGGATCGCGTCCGCGGATCCGCCGGCATGGAAGGCCGGATCGAGGTCCTCGACCACGGAGGGGTGGACCAGCTTCAGGGGATCGAGGTCGGCTGCAAGATGGCCGCGCGAGCGGTAGGCCTGGACCAGGCGTGCCCAGAACGTGCTGGATCCCGTTTCCCCCGGGGTCCGGCTCGCGGGGGGGCGGCGGGGTTCGCGCGCGGATGCCATGAGGCGGTCTTCGACCGGACGGCGGGGACTTTCAGTCCGTCCGCGATCGCGGAGCGCATCGAAGGCCCGCGTGAGGCTGTCCGGCACCGAACGGGGATCCGCCAGGTAGCGTTCGTAGAGATCTTCCAGGTAAAAAGCGTTGGCGCTGTTCAGGACGGTCGGATCCAAGGAGGCAACCCGAAGCTGGTCCGGTTCCGATTGAGAGTGGCTGGACACCCGAATCTCGCTACTTTTGCAGTGCGGAGGTGAAGGACTCCGTTTGGACCGCCGCCGCGTTTCGGCTTGAGCAAACGGCTTTTTTCAAGCTATAGTTTACAACATGCGCCCACGAAGGGCGTCAGAGGGGAAGATCGATGCCCGATAGCGCATCCGGCGGATTTCCGTTCGAGGAAAAAATCGAGATCCATTATCCGACGACCGTCCTCGAACGGCACCATGGGGGATGCGAGCAGCTGAACGAGGCGCTCTTTGCCCTGCTCAAGGAACTGGCCGAACGCTTCCGCAACGACCCCATGGAAAACGCCATCTACTCGGGACGCATCTCGACCCGGGGCGGGTTCCAGACCGGACGGCATCGCAACTTCCTGGAGCAGGCCAACCCGGCTGTGATCGAGTTCCGTGAGCGGATTCTCCTGCCGGCCGTCCACCGCTATCTCACGGAGGTCTTCGGTTCCGAGGCGGGCCAGCTCAAGCCCTGGCTCATGGGCTGGGCCAATCTCCTCGCGGCCGGTGACTGGCAGGCGCCCCACATGCACCCCACCGCCGGCAACCTGGCCAGCGGGGTTTATTACGTCAAGGCCCTCGAGGACAAGCCGGCCCCTCAAGGCTGGATCGAGTTCCTGAATCCCCATCCCGCCTCCGTCCATCACGGTTTCACGCTCACCCGCCGCATCCAGCCCCGTTCCGGAAAACTCGTCCTCTTTCCGCCGTATCATATCCACTATGTCCATCCCTTCGAGGGTCCGGGCGAGCGGGCAATTGTCGCCTTCGACGTCCTGCGCGAACGACCTGACCTCAAACTGCTCTTCTGACCCACCGGGCCGACCATGAACGAATCGTCCACACCTGCCCCCGCACCGATCCGGATCGAGGACTTCCCGGTGGCCGAGCTGCCTGACCAGGTGGCCATGCTGGCCGCCAGTGCCGATGCCCTGGCCCGGGAAGGACGCCGGGCCGATGCGGAGACCGTCTACCGACGGGTTCTCGAAGCTGCTCCGCACCATCTGCGGGCCATGACCTACCTCGCCATGAGCGCCTTCGAGACCGGCCGGCACGAGGAAAGCGTGCGCTATCTCATCGAGGCGATCCGGCTGGAACCCACCCGGTCCACGCTCCACCAGAACCTGGCCTTGGTCCGTCTCGCCCAGGGCTTGCCCGGGAAGGCCCTGGAATCCATCGACCAGGCCATCGCCCTCAATCCGGAAGCGGCCATCAACCATCTCCACCGGGGCCATATCCTGGAAAGCCTGGGACAGGAAACCCAGGCGCTCGAAAGCTACGGCCGCGGACTGGCCCGCGATCCCACGCTCCGGATCGCGACCCAGAGCCTGCCTCCCGGCATCCGCGTCTTGGCCCAACGGGCCATCGCCCGGCTGGCACCGATCCGCCTTGCGCGGATCGACCAGGCCGCCCATGCGCTCGAAGCCGAGCACGGCACCCCACTCCCGGCGCGCGCGCGGCGTTTTCTCGACATTTTCAAAGGACTCACTCCACCTCCCCAGGAGCACCCGCTCCAGAAACCGGAATTCCTCTCCTATCCCGAGCTCGGCGCCCGCCCCTGGTTCGAGCGTGGCGAGTTTCCCTGGACCCATGCCTACGAATCCAAGACCCCGGACATCCGTGCCGAGTTCGAGGCCCTGGAGGACGGCCTCGAGGAGGCCTATGTGCCGGAATCGACGGGACAGAAAATCTGGTCTCCCCTGGCCGGCTCGCGGGACTGGGGCAGTTTTCATCTC
>JAKARN010000059.1 GCA_021828425.1 Pseudomonadota bacterium
ATCTAACGCTCGTCACTCTGTGCCCCTTCGTTGCAGAGGGCCTCGAGCAGAGGCGTGATTTCAGGCTCCGGACAACCGGTGCGGATCAGCCGTTCACGGAGTTCCGAGGTCGAGTATTCACGCCGGGCCAGCCAGGCGAGGGCCCGGTCACGGGGTTCAGTCCGCTTCACCCGGAGAACGATCCGGGGCACCCAGGCGTCCCGCGGCCGGAGCCCGTTCCCGGATTTCGCTCTCGAGCGCGGAGCGGATTTCGGGGTGCTCGGCAAGATACTGACGGGCATTGTCCCGCCCCTGGCCGATCCGCTCCCCCTTGAGACTGAACCAGGAGCCGGATTTCTCGACGAGGCCGGCGCCCACGGCGAGATCGAGCACCTCCCCCTCGCGGGAAATTCCCCGGTCATAGAGGATCTCGAACTCCGCCTGGCGGAACGGCGGGGCCACCTTGTTCTTCACGACCTTGACGCGGGTCTCGCTCCCGATCACCTCCTCGCCCCGCTTGACCGTACCGATGCGGCGGATGTCGAGACGGACCGACGCGTAGAACTTGAGGGCATTGCCGCCCGTCGTGGTCTCCGGATTGCCGAACATGATGCCGATCTTCATGCGGATCTGGTTGATGAAGATGACAAGCGTGTTGGAGCGCTTGATGTTCCCCGTGAGCTTGCGGAGGGCCTGGGACATGAGGCGGGCCTGGAGCCCCACGTGCGAATCCCCCATCTCCCCCTCGATCTCGGCCCGCGGGGTGAGGGCCGCCACCGAGTCCACGACGACGACGTCAACCGCCCCGGAGCGGACCAGCATGTCGGCGATCTCAAGCGCCTGTTCGCCGGTATCGGGCTGGGAAATGAGGAGTTCCTCCACTTTGACCCCGAGTTTCCGGGCATAGCCCGGATCGAGCGCGTGCTCGGCATCGACGAAAGCCGCCACACCGCCCTGTTTTTGGGCCTCGGCGATGACATGGAGGGTGAGGGTGGTCTTGCCCGAGGATTCCGGTCCGTAAATTTCGACGACCCGCCCGCGCGGGAGGCCACCGATACCGAGGGCGAGATCGAGGCCGACCGAGCCCGTCGGGATCACTTCCACGTCACGGGGCTCGACATCGTCGCCCAGCCGCATGACGGCTCCCTTGCCGAACTGTTTTTCGATCTGCCCGAGCGCCTGGGTCAGGGCCTTCTTGCGGTTGTCATCGGTCATGGGAAGCCTGGGGGAGCGGTTTCAACCTGCCGATTATTCCACACTCCGGGTGCGGCTCCAACCGGGAAAAAGGCCCGGAACGCCCGTCTGGGGCGCCCCGGGTCTGGGGTGGTCAAGCCTCTAGTGCCCCTTGGTCATTTTTTCAAGGCCGATGTTCCCGCTCAGGGTCCGGATCCGGACCCGCGCACCGCCGGGCCCGCTCACGAAGTGGAGCACTTCACCCGGCCCGAAGCGGCTGCGGGGGTGGGCTGGCGGACCGATTGCATCCCCGATGTCGCCGCTCAGGCTCACCACCTGGAACAGGGCGCCCGGCCGCGGGGCCGGGGCGAAGCCGATGTTCCCGCTCACACTGCCCAAGCCGTAGCGCCCGCCCGGAACCAGGCGCCCCACAAACTGGATCGGTCCCGAAACCGTTCTCAGGCGGGCGCGGCGGAGAGCCTTGGATCCGACCCAGACCGACCCGCTGACACTGGCGGCCCGGAGCCGTCCCGCCACGTTCTCGATCGTGATCCTCCCGCTCACCGTGTGGGCCACGATCCGCGCAGGCCGGGCCGAACCGTCAAGGGCAATGTTGCCGCTCACCGATTTGGCCACGATCCGGTGTGAAGAAGACTCGAGCTTGATGGATCCGCTCACGCTCTTGAGCCGGATGGGACCCCGGAGGTTTTGGGCCATCACAGAGGCACTCACGGTCCGGACGGTGAGCCGGCTCGCCACCGGAATGTCCACCTGGAGATGGGCTCCCCGGATTCGCTCCGCCCCCGGCCCGGGATGCCGCCTCATGATCCGGATGATCAGGAGGTGTCCCCGGACCCGGAGACGGAGACGGTCCCGGGGATCCATGGTGCCGGTGAGCCGGAAGGCGGGGTGCTTCCAGCCGGTTACCGTGACCTGGCCGGCAATATTCACGATCAAGACCCGGGCATGGGAGGCGAGCGGTCGAGACAGGTTGAGCGTCCGGAGCGGGACCGCCCGGGCACTTCCGATGCAGGCGAAAAGCACGGCCGGCGAAAGGAGCGCGCAGAGAATTGGAGGGATTCGGAATTGCTGGGATTTGAGGGTCATTGCCAGTTCCTCGAGTGGAGTTGGGCATCTTCAACGGTCGCAAGAAAACGGGCCCGGTCGGTTTCAACCTGGACGAGGAGCCCCCGCACGGCAGGGGCGCCCGGATCACGGGCCAGCCGGCGCTCGATGAGCACTTGGGCCTGATCGAGGGTGCGGAGATCGGCCGGGAGGGACGCCCGGACCGGGCGGGGCAGCGCGGCGTCACGTGCCACCCGGGTCACAAAAGCGGCGGCCAGGTCGATGGGGGGGCGGCCTACGACGGGAGCGCCTCCCGGTACGGTCGCCGGAGAAAAAAATCCGAACGAGAAGGCCACGATCCCGGCCGTAACCAGGATGGCACCGGTGGCCACGACTTGCCGGGCACGCCTTCGGCAACGGATCGTCCGGGCAATGCCCGGCCACAAATCGGCTTCCGGGGCCCGCTCCCGGGGCAGCGTGGAGAGGGCCTTCTCGAGGATGGAGGGGGGCTGATCGCTCATGATTCCAACTGATCCTGAAGGAGCTGCCGGGCTCGATGGAGATGGGCTTTCGAGGTTCCCACGGCCAGCTTGAGGAGGGAGGCGACCTCCGGATGCCCGTAACCTTCGACATCGTGGAGCACAAAGACCAGCCGGGCCATCGGCGGCAGCTTCCGGATGGCTCCCTCCAAATCGAGCGTGAGCCCATCCGGGGATGCGGGAAGCGCCACGGATTCGATCTCGGAATCGCTTGATGCATAAGAAAAGGACCGTTCCAGACGGCCCTCCCGAAAGCGCTCAAAAACGACCCGGACCGCAATCCGGTGCAACCATGAGGAGAAGGCGGCCTCCCCCCGGAAGCGGCCGAGACCCTTCCAGGCCCGGATGAAACAGTCCTGGGTCGCCTCCTCCGCATCTCCGGGATGGCCACTCAGCCTGAGGCAGAGGGCGTAGATATGACCCACATGGATCCGGTAGAGGGCTTCGAAGGCCGAAAGTTCCCCCCGTCGGGCCCGTTCCACGAGCCCCCCCTCGGTCAGCTCAGGCCGGGTGCGGTCCTCCGGCATCACGGTCCGGGCCGGCAGCGAAATCGTCATTTCCACAGTTGCTCCATATCGCATTAGATGCAAACCGGAACCCAAGGGTTTAGCCCCCGGGAGGCTTCCCGTTCCGGGGGGCCACCGGGGACCCTCTCGCCCAAATCCCCCCAAAAAGTTCATAATAGCGCCCACCTCACCTCAAGATCTTCACCATGGCAACGGACGACGGGATGGTTTCGACGGTCCTCAAGGACAAACTCCACGAGCGGGGCGAGAGCCACGACTCTCCCTCCTACATCCGCCTGCACCGGGCCATCAGCTGGCTCGCCCGGGCGGAACGGGAATCCGGTGACCCGGACAGCCAGTTCATTTTTCTCTGGGTCGCCTTCAATGCGGCCTACGCCCAGGAATTCGAACCCGACGAAGAAACCCGCAAGCAGCTCCGGGGTTTTTTCAACCTCTTGCTGTCAGTCGACAAGAAGGGCCAGATCCAGGCGCTCCTCCTCCGAAAATACTCGGGGCCGATCCGTACCCTCACCTCGAACCCCTATGTCTTCGAGCCGTTCTGGCGCGCGCTGCGCGAACATGATGCGAGCGAACATTGGAAGGAATCGTTCCAGGCAAGCGCCCGGAAGACACTCCAGGCCCTGCTTGACCAGGAGGTCCGGGAAGTCCTGTCCGTGGTTTTCGACCGTCTCTATGTGCTGCGCAACCAGCTCCTCCACGGCGGGGCCACCTGGAACAGCCAGCTCAACCGGAGCCAGGTCAAGGATGGTGCCTCCATCCTCCTCGAACTCATCCCGATCATCATCGATCTCATGATCGAAAACCCGGACGAGCGCTTCGGTTCGATCATGTACCCGCCCTTGTCCTGAAACCGGGGCAGTACCTTTCCGACGGTCGAGATCGCGCAAAGACCGCGACCCCGACGGGCTCGTCCAGCCGTTATCATGACGGGGTCGGTTTGAGACCCTGCCCCCCCTGAGATGAGCCCCCGGAAAGCCACCCCGCCCCGCCCCCGCGTTCTCGTGACGGGGGGCACCGGCTTCATCGGATCGCACACGACGGTCCTGCTGCTCGAAGCCGGCTACGACGTCCTCATCGTGGACAACCTCTCAAACAGCACGATCGAAGTGGTGGGAGCGATCGAGACAGTGGCCGGCCGACGTCCGGATTTCGTCTGTGGCGATATCCGGGACGGGGCCCTCCTGGCCCGCCTCCTGGCCCGCTCGGCGATCATGGCCGTCTTCCATTTCGCCGGCTTGAAATCCGTCGCCGAATCCCTGGCATCTCCCCTCGATTACTACGCGAACAACGTCGGCGGCACGATCGTCCTCTGCCGCGAGATGGCAGCGGCCGGCCTCCAGACCCTGGTCTTCAGTTCCTCGGCGACCGTCTACGGAGACTCCCAGGCCCTGCCCCTCACCGAATCCTCTCCCCTGGGCCCGGCCCAGCCCTATGGTCGCTCCAAGCTCATGATCGAAACCCTGCTCCGGGATCTCGCGGCCACCGATCCCCGCTGGCGCATCGCCTCCCTCCGCTACTTCAACCCGGCGGGCGCGCATGACACGGGCGCGCTCGGCGAACACCCGAGGGGGATCCCCAATAACCTCATGCCTTACCTGTGCCAGGTCGCGAGCGGCGAACGGTCCGAACTCATCGTGCATGGCAACGACTACCCGACACCGGATGGCACCGGGGTCCGGGATTACATCCACGTCATGGATCTCGCCCAGGGCCATCTCGCCGCCCTCGATTACTTGGGAACCCATCCCGGTTTCATCGCCATCAATCTCGGCACCGGACGGGGCTACTCCGTCCTCGATCTGGTCCATGCCTTCGAGCGCGTCATCGGCCGTACCCTCCCCTGCCGCATCGGCCCGCGCCGGCCGGGTGACATTGCCGCCTCCTGGGCGGCCGTGGACCGGGCACGGGAGCTTTTGGGGTGGCAGAGCGAACGGGGGCTCGATGCCATCTGCCGGGATGCCTGGCGCTGGACCTGTGCGGGGCGCCATCCGGCACCCTGACCCACCCGTCCGCTCCAGCGGATCTCGGGATTCCGCATCCGGTGTTCGGCGGGGTCGGTTTCAGGGTTCGCCCAAGCCATCACCCCCGTCTTCTCTGCCCTCACGGGGGGGCGTCGAGGCGGGGGCGCGTTTCATGAGGTGGGGCAGCCAGTCCCCGATCCCCTGCTCGATTCGCGCGAGCGCACGCTCGTAATCCCGGACCGGACGACCATAGGGATCGTCGATCTCGTAGCCCCCCCAGTGCCCGATCAGGTACACCCGGCCGATCAGAAACGGCCAGCGCGCACCGATCCATTCCCGCTGCCAGTGCTCCATGACGAAGATGAGATCCTGGGCCCGGAGGAGTCCGGCGGTCGCCTGCCGCGCGCGATGGCTCCGGATGTCGATCCCGCGCGATGCCAGGAGGCGGATCGCCTCGGGCGACGGGGATGCCCCCACTTCCGCCATGAGCCCGGCGGAACTGAGTCCGGTCCCGGCCAGCTCCGGTCTCGACCCGAGGAGGCCGAATGCCATGGGACTGCGGCAGATGTTGCCGGCGCAGAGCACCGCCAGTTTTTCGATCATGCCCGGCTCCGGGACGGATGCTTCATTCTAACGGGAGCGAGGGCGGGGCCGCGCCGGCCAGCCCGCCAGTTTCTGGTAGTCGCGCGGGGCCAGTCCGACGAAGGCCCGGAACCGCCGGGAGAAAGCACTCTGATCCCCATACCCGGAAGCCTGGGCCACCTCCGCCACGGTTCGACCCTCGGCCAGGGCGGCCATGGACTGATCGATCCGGATCTTGGCCAGCAGCATGCGCGGAGACAGGTTGAAGACCCGACGGCACAGCCGCTCGAGCTGACCCAGGCTCATACCGACCTCGTCCGCGAGCCGCCCGAAGCGGACCGGCTCCCCGTAATGCCCGGCGAGCCATCCGACCATGCGCTGGAGTCTCTCGTAGCCGGGATGGCGCACATCCGGCCGGCCGAGATCGCGGGAAACGCCGATGAGCCCTCCGATCTCGCCATTCACCCGGAGGGGCCGCTTGGTGCTGAGGCACCAGCCCGGCGCATGGTCCGGGTAGAGGTGGAGTTCGAGCTCATCCGTGATGATCCGGCCGGCCAGGACGGTCTCGTCCTGGGCCTCGTAGCGCTGGGCGAGGATGGCCGGGAATAGTTCGGAGGCCCGTTTGCCGATGATGTCCCCGCGCCGTTCCCGCCGGAGTCTCCGCACGAGGGTCTGGTTGGCAAACCGGTAGCGTCCCGCCCGGTCCTTCACGAAAAACACGACGTCCGGGAAAGCATCGAACAGGCGCTCGAGATCGGCGAGGGAAACCTGCTGTACGGCCATCTTCCGATTATGCCGGAATCGGCCTCCGACCGGCCGACTCCGGACAAGCCTGCTCTCGCGGATCGCGATACGCTCATGCCATGTGGACGATCGAAGTCGCAGATTCCCACACGGGCGGAGAACCGACCCGCGTCGTGCTCAGCGGCTTTCCGGATCTCGGGGAGGGTCCGCTCACGGAACGACGGGCGCGATTCGACCGCGATTTCGGGAAGCTCCGCCTCGCCCTCACGACCGAGCCCCGTGCCCCGCTGGCCACCGTTCTGGCCCTCCTGACCCCGCCCACCGACCCGGCCTCCGCAACCGGCGTCCTCTACGCGGACAGCGGCGGGTCGCTCGGCATGTGCGGACATGGAACGATCGGGCTGATCCATACCCTGGCCGCGCTGGAGCGGATCCGGGCCGGCCGCCATACGGTCGAGACCCCGGTGGGCCCGGTCGAAGCCGAGCTTCATCCCGACGGGTCGGTGTCGATCGACAATGTCGAAAGTTACCGCTTCAAGAAAGGGGTGACGTGCCTCCTTCCCGACCATGGCCCCGTGACGGGTGACATCGCCTGGGGTGGCAACTGGTTTTTCATCACCCCCGCAAGCCCGGTTCCGCTCGAACCCCGCCATCGGGACACGCTCGAGGCCTATGCCCGGGCGATCCGGCAGGCACTCGAAGCGGGGGGGATTACGGGCGCGGACGGGGCACCCATCGACCACATCGAACTCCATGCCCCCCCGTCGCGGCAGGAGGCGGATTCCCGAAACTTCGTGCTCTGCCCGACCCTGACCTATGACCGTTCACCCTGCGGCACCGGAACCAGCGCCCGCCTGGCCTGTCTCGCGGCCGACGGCCATCTCGCTCCCGGAGAAACCTACCGCCAGGAGGGTTTTACCGGAAGCCTGTTCGAGGCCTCCTACCGCCCCGGGACACACGGCATCCGGCCGCGGATCCGCGGCCGGGCCCACCTCACCGCCCGCTCCCGACTCCTTTTCGAGCCCGATGACCCGCTCGTGGGACCGCTGTCCTGGAACTCCGATGGCTCGTGATCTCATCGTCGTCGGATGTGGCATCGTCGGGGCCTGCATCGCACTCACCGCCCAGCGGGCGGGTCTCCGGACCCAGATGGTCGAAGCCGGGTTCCCGGGGGGCGGCGTGAGTGCCGCCGGCATGGGGCACCTGGTCGCACTCGACGGGGCCGAACTCGCGCTCTCCGTCCGCTCCCTCGCCCTCTGGCAGGAGATCCTCGAAAGGGATCCCGGACCTTTTGAATACCGGAGAACAGGGACCCTCTGGGTCGCCGA
>JAKARN010000060.1 GCA_021828425.1 Pseudomonadota bacterium
GCATCACCCTGCTTGACCGGTCAATGCTGCCCTTTGTCGTGAACCATCTGCTTGTGGCCGAGCCATCCGTCTACTGGAGTCCGGGCCACCTCCTCTTGGTTGCCGCCTTTTTCATCCTGTTGACTGTTGAGACCGAGCACCTGCCCATTCATTCAGACACCCATCATGAGATCTACATGATCGGGGAGGCTCGTCTCCTCGAATATTCTGGTCCGCTCCTGGGGCTCCTCAAGTGGTCCTCTTGGATGAAGAGGGCCATCCTCTACACCATCTTCGTCAATGTCCTAACTCTGCCTTGGGGCCTTTCTGTTCGGGGATCGGTTCCGGGATTACTTGAGGCGACGGGAATTCTGCTCTCGAAGTGGGCACTCGTTGCCCTTTTGCTTGTGATGATCGATTCCCTCCAGTCCCGATTGCGCTTCTACCGCTACCAGGAGCCTCTGGCCCTCTCGTTCCTTCTTGCGATTCTGGCTGTGATCGCCCACCAGCTTTAGGACGCCGGTGCCGACTCTCTCCCCCACCGGCTTGAACCAAGCGATCCTGGACCTCATCGCCATGTGTGTGCTTCTTCTTACCTTCGTGATGCTGGGTTCGCACTGGATCCGGAACCATATCCTTGCGTTCGCAGCCCAATCCTGGGTGTTGGCCTTGCTATCTGCCTTCATCGGTTTTTCCGGCCACTATCCGGCACTGCTGGTCATTGCGGGACTGACCTTGCTCTTCCGCGGGCTGATACTTCCCCATCTCCTGGTCCGTATCCTAGACCGGGCCCATCTCAACCGGGAGTTTGCCCCGGTGGTCCAGTCGGCCATGAGTGTCGTCATGGGTGCATTGTGCGTTCTTCTGGCCTACGGGGCAGCTCTCCGTCTGGGCCAGGCTGTAACCGGGCAGAGCCCAGTCACGCCTGTCATGCGAATTGGGCTGACCAGCCTCCTCGCGGTTGTTCTGATCGGGTTCCTGATGCTGGTCCTGCGACGGGAGGCGGTGAGCCACCTCTTAGGGCTCCTCGTGATCGAAAATGGCATTTTCCTGGGGTCACTGATCCTCATGCCGGGACTCCCACTGCTCCTCGAGTTTGTGGTGTTGTTCGATCTCCTGCTTATCGTGGTCGCTCTCGGCATGTTCGTTCGATACCTCCGGGCTGAAATCGGTTCGACCGACAGCCGGGCGCTGGACCGGCTCGTGGGATGAGCCCATGATCTGGGCCTCACTCGGGATCCTGCTCACGGTCACGGCCCTGGCCTCGGCCCTTTGCTGGATCGTGCGCCAGCCCCGCATTGCCGAGATCGTCAACCTCGCCGCAGCCACGATCGATTGTCTTCTTGTGTGCTGGCTGTTGGTGGTGACGCCGTCAGGTGGTGTGCGGGGGGTAGGGAACTATCTCCGACTCGGTCCGTTGGGGCTGTGGGTGATGTTGTGCACTGCTATCGTCTATTTTCTGGCTTCGCTTCATGCAATCGGATACATGCGACGAATGCGCAAGGAGAAGGAGCGACTGAATCGCTTCTATGGGATGTTCGCGGTCTTTGCGCTGACTCTTTTCCTGGCGCCGGTCGAGAACAACCCAGGGCTCTTCTGGATCGCGATCGAGCTCACCACCATCGCAAGCGCTTTCCTGGTTGCATTCCAGCGGGCACCTGAAACCATCGAAGCTGCCTGGAAGTATGTCGTCATCGCAACGGCCGGCCTGTCGCTGGCACTCCTTGGAACGATTCTCTTCTACTGGGCTGGCACCTTTACGTTGGGTCCCTCCTATAACATGACCTGGAGCCGCTTCGCTGCCATTGCCCCCTTGGCCAATCCCGGCTTGGTTTTTTTCGCCTTCCTGCTCGTGATGGTTGGCTTTGGGACCAAGGTCGGCCTCGTACCCATGCATACCTGGCTCCCAGACGCGCACAGCGAGGCCCCCGCCCCGGTTTCGGCGATGCTCTCGGGGGCGCTCTTGAACTGCGCGATGCTAGGCATTGTGCGTTTTCTCGAGATCCTGAAGAGTACGCCTGAACACGCACTGGCCCAAACCGCTCTCGTCATGATGGGCGCCTTGAGCCTTCTCGTCGCGGCCCTGTTCATTGTTCGCCAGCGGCTGATCAAGCGCCTGGCCGCCTATTCGAGCATTGAGCACATGGGAATCATGGCCATGGGGTTCGGGTTCGGCGGGGCTCTGGGCGTGATGGGTGCGCTCTACCAGATGCTTAATCACTCAGTGACCAAATCGGCGGTTTTTTTCGGGGCCGGAAGCACGATGCGCGCATACCAGAGTAAGCAGATCGCGGGTATCCGGCGCGTGCTGGATGCCTTTCCGGTGGTAGGGTTGCTTTGGCTCGCGTCCGCCCTTGCGATTACGGGAGCTCCTCCCTTCGGCATGTTCTGGGGCGAGATCACACTGCTCCAGGGTGGCATGGCGAGTGGGAACCGCTGGGCCGTGGTTTGGACGGTCGTCATCCTGATCGTGGTTTTCATTGGCTTTTTGAGCCACTTCCGCAGGATGTATTTCGGCCGGCCACCGACCAGACCACCCGAGGCCGCCTTCCATTGGACTGAATTAGCTGCGCTCGCGCTGGCCGTGGCAGCCGCGCTGGGACTCGGCCTCTGGTGGCCCTCTTCCGTTTGGGCCTATCTCCGCGCGATCGCACACCATCTGGGATCCACCTGATGCGGCCCTGCACGAGCCGGGTCATCAGGGCTGAGGAACTCCCGAAGCTGCTCGACGAGTTTCTGCCAGCCGCCGCTTGTCCGGACCCGCATCGGCGGCTCCGCATGGCTTATGCTCGCAAGGCGGGTGAAACCGATCTTGAAGTCCTCTACTACCTGAGCCTAGGAAAAGGTCGCACCGATCTCTTCCTGCGCGTTTCCCCCGAGCGGAATGTTATGCCCAGCGTGGCGAACCGATTCCCCTCGCTATCATGGTACGAGCGCGAAATGCATGACCTCTTCGGCATCGACTTTGCCGGACACCCCGAACTTCATCCGCTCGTCCTGCATGAGGGGGCCACCACATTGCGGCCGCCCCTGCTCGGGCAGGCCGGGGCTCCAATCCATTACCGGACATCACCACCCTCGGTCCCGACGATGCACGCAACCGAGATCCAACGCCTCCCGTTCGGTCCCGTTCGTGCGGATATCGTCGAGTCGGCCCAATTTCTTTTCTACTACATCGGTGAGGGGATTCTCCACTTTCACCAGCGGCTTTTCTACAAGCATCGCGGCATGGAAAAGCGTTTCGAAGGCGTCTCACCCATGGCCGGGATCATCCTGGCTGAACGGGTTTCCGGCACAGATTCAGTGGCGCATGCCTTGGCGTTCTGTCAGGCCTGCGAGATGGCCCTGGGTCTTTTGCCCCCCCCGCGGGCACTTGGCATCAGGACCATCCTCGCGGAACTTGAACGACTGGCAAACCACCTCCATTATTTTGCAGAACTGGCGCGGATGACGACTCTGCGCGTAGCAGCTGCACAAGGAGCATGGCTCGAGGAGCAAGTTCGGCAGATCAATGGGGCTCTGACCGGAAGCCGTTTTCTGCGTGGCTTCTTGGGCGTTGGTGGACTTCGGCGGGATCTCGAACCTTCTGGTCTGGCCAGCCGTCTGACCGACCTCGAGCCCGGGATTTCGGATTTTCTCGACAAACTTGCGGACACTCGGAGTTATCTTGACCGCCTGATCGGTACTGGCCGGCTCTCAACCGATGTGGCCATGGACCAGGGGGCTACCGGTCCGGTCGAGCGAGCGAGTGGGCTCGACCGGGATCTCCGCCGAGATCGGCCATACGGTTCTTATGGAATGCTCGAGTTCAGGGTTCCCCAGGAGTCCGAAGGCGATGCCCTGGCCCGGGCCCAAGTTCGCCGCGCCGAAGTGACCGAGTCTCTCGCCCTGGTCCGTGAGTCCCTCGCGCGTCTCGAGTCGGGCCCGATCACCACGGATCAGCCGGATGAAGGACCGGATCCGGCGGGAGAGGGATTGGGGGCGGTCGAGGGTACCCGGGGCGGGCTTTACTACGCGGTCCACTTCGACCCAGACGGGAAATGCTTGCTGCGCGTCAAGATCAAGGAACCCTCATTTTCCAACTGGCGTGTTTTCCCATTCACTGTGAAGGATACCAATCTCATGGACTACGCCATCAACGAGGCCAGCTTCGGCCTCTCGATCGCTGGCGCTGACCGCTAGGGGGAATACGATGGTCAACTGGGCATGGTTTGGATTGAGTCGGGGGGGGCTGACCACCGGCTGGCCGGAAGGGGCAGGAGGGCATGGCCAGGAGGGTGTCCTGGGTATGCCCCGGCTCCATCTTGAGCGCTGTGCACCCACATGTCGGGACTGTATTTCGGTCTGCCCGTCCGGTGCGATCACCGGAAGCTTGGAAGAACCGGTGACGCTCGACTATGGACGCTGCGTGGTCTGCCAGCGCTGTACCGAGGTATGCCCGACCGGAGCCCTCGAAAAAACCACTGATTGGGCCTTTGGCGTTCGTACGCGGGAGGCACTCCTCGCAGGAGGGGGGCGAACGGGTTCTGGAAATGCTGAGACCCTCCCCTCCAACCGTGTGCCTCGCGGATTCGGGAGGAGTCTTCACATCCGTCATGTCGATGCCGGATCTTGTAATGGCTGTGAATCTGAGCTCGAGGCACTCCTCAATCCCTTCTACAACCTCCACCGCTTGGGCATATTCTTTACCGCTTCTCCCCGCTCTGCTGATCTATTGCTTGTGACGGGCCCAGTCACGATGGCCATGAAGGAGCCACTCCTTGAAACCTATCGGGCAATGCCCGAACCCCGGTTTGTCATGGCGACGGGGACCTGCGCAACTGGTGGCGGGATTGCCGGTGGTGGGTATAGCTGCCACCAGGGACTCGAGGGAATTCTTCCAGTCGACCTCTGGCTACCGGGTTGCCCCCCAAACCCCGCAGCCATCATGGACGCTCTCTTGGTGCTCTTGGGAAGGCGATCCGAACGATGTGCTCTGCCGGAGCGTGCCGGATGAATCCACTCGGGGGTTTCCTCGCCGCTGCTCTTCTTTGGACCAGTGCTGTGTTGGCGGATGTCGTGGGGCAGCCACGCTGGGCCCGCATGCTCATCTTGCTGGGGATTCTGATGGCTACGGCAGCAACCATCGCAGCCTTGCCTGGCAACTCGGGAACAGCGGTCATCGAGACCATGGGCAGACTGCCTCTTGACTGGCGAATGGAGGCAATGGCGCTCTGGCTTACTCTACCGGCCTGGTTGCCCGCCGGGTTCGCTGTCCTGCTCGGTCATCGCGAGGGCCGGAGGGGCTGGTTTTCCGGCTTCGCTTTGTGTCTGCTCGGAGCGCTTGGGGTTCTCGGCTTCCAGGATGGGCCGGCGTTCCTGGTGGCTTGGGAAGTGACGGGTTTTGGGGCAGCGATGATGTTGCTTTCAGAACGCAGTGATACCGCAGCCGGTCGGGCAACCTTCTTCATGTTGGCTCTCCTCGAAAGCGGAGCTATGGCCCTACTCCTCGCCATCCTCATGCTGGGCCCGGGATGGCGGTTTTCCGGCTATGGTACGGCTTGGGCCAGCTGGGGAGGCGCTGCCGGTTTTCTTCTGGCACTCCTTTGGCTTGTGGGTTGCGGCGCAAAACTGGGACTCCTGCCCTACTACGAATGGTATCCGGAGGCTTATGGTGCGGGCTCGGGTGCAAGTGGAGCATTATTCTCGGGTCTCCTCCTCAACGTTGCCTACTTTGTCCTGAGCCGGGCTTTGGTCGAGTGGCTCGGAATGACCCCTTGGCTCAGCAACCTTGGGATCGTGGTTCTAGTCGTAGGCATCCTGACGGCGGTCCTGACGGGTCTTTATGCTTTCCAGCAGGACGACTGGTTGCGTCTGCTAGCTTTCTCTTCGGCTGAAAACGCCGGCATCGCGGTCGCGGCTCTCGGGGCAGCCCTCATCTTCCGTGGCGCAGGTCATGATCATTTGGCCGCACTCGCCTGGATCGTGGGACTGATTCAGCTCATGGGGCATGCTCTCGCCAAGGGGACCCTCTTCTTCACAGCCCAGGCAGTGGCGAAGGACGGCACCGGATCGGCGCCCCTCCGACCGGGAGGGCTGCTCCACCGGGCCCCCGGAACGGTCGGTGCGGGCGCGCTTTGGGCCGCGCTCAGTCTCGCCGCGTTGCCACCAACGGTCGGGTTCGTGAGCGAGTGGTATCTCTTTCAGTGCTTGTTTCACGATTTCGTCTTGTCCACAGCTATCACCCGGATCACCCTTGCCCTGGCCGGTGCAGGACTCGCGCTCACAGCCGCGATTTCGTTCGCCACCCTGGTTAAACTATTCGGTGTGGGATTGCTTGGCAAACCCAGTGCCGGTATCCGGGAGGAGATTCCAACTGTATTTCGGGTTGCGATCTTGGTCTGCGGACTTTCGGTTCCCACTTTTGCTGTGAGCCTGGTCGTGTGGTTGCCTTGGCTCGGTCAGATTGCCCATCCGATCTTCGGATTTGCTCCTCACCTCGTGCAGGGTTGGCTGCTGGTCCCTCTGAGCCCGGGATTTGCCTTCATCTCCCCAGCCCTTTTGGTTATTGTCTGGCCGTTCCTCGCCCTGCTTCCCCTCTCTCTGTTTCTGATGAGCACCCATCGTTTCAAGGTCCGCAGTACCCACCTCTGGTGCGGTGGGGATCCGCTCGCGGCCCAGGCTGGCGCCACGACGGCTTTCGCCTTTTCGAACGCGCTGCGTGTCTTTTACAGCTTCGTTTACCGACCTCGAAACGTGGTCAGGCGGACCTTTGGCCAACAGCCCTATTTCGTGAAGGAAATCCGTTTTGACTACAGCCATGCCCCAGTCTTCGGGCCATTCTTGTTCAAGCCGCTCTCCAAGGCCGTTCGTTCTCTGGCCCACCAGCTGCGCTTCCTGCAGAACGGGAGGATCAGTGCCTACCTGGCTTATCTTGGCTTTGTCCTCCTCCTCATTTTTGCTTTTCTGCTGGTTTGGGGCCCGATTGGAATCCGCTAGCGAGTTCCTTCAAACCCATGATTCACCACATGCATTGAAATCGGTCGACTCCCCGACTCGTGGCGTCCGGTGTATGGCTTATCGTTTAAGGGCCAAGCAATGATCTGAACCGGCAACCCGTGACCGAGTGCTGCTTTTCGCAAATATTTCATATAGATCTCAAACGCCCCATGGTCAATTCAAGAGAAAAAAACTCAGCCATCACTTGCAGGCCTCCGGAGATTTCTGACTCAAGGAGTTTGCGCGATCTGTCGCCGTTTCTGCTCGTGATATGTTGGAGGCTATGGAGTGGGGCTGCGGAATGCTGGGCCCAGCAGGACTCGAACCTGCGACCAATCGATTATGAGTCGACTGCTCTAACCAGCTGAGCTATAGGCCCATCGACGCAGTTGCCTCCCGCTATTCTAAGTGGTAGACGGGGTTGGTGGTTGGGTAGCCAGCTCCCGTTCGATCAGGACAGCCAAGGCTTCTATCTGCCCGGGGCCCGCATTGAGTGCCGGCAGGTAACGGAAAATATCTCCTCCGGCTTCATGGAATGCTTGTGCATTTTCAACGGCGATCTCCTCGAGCGTTTCGAGGCAATCGCAGGCGAAGCCCGGGCAGACGATATCCAGATTCCGGATCCCGGTCCTGGCCAGTTCGCGCACGCGATCCAGGGTATATGGGGAAAGCCACCGGGCCGGTCCGAAACGCGACTGGAAGGAAACCCCCCACCGGGTGGAGTCGAGGGCGAGACGTGTCCTTACTGCCTCTGCAGTGGCGAGGCACTGGTGGTAGTAGGGATCTCCCCGGGCCACGCTTTCCTGGGGGAGGCCGTGGAACGAGAACAGCAGGAAATCCGGTGCCCCGCCTTTCTGCCAGGTCTCCCGGATCGAGTGGGCAACGGCATCGAGATATCCGGCCTCCGCATGG
>JAKARN010000061.1 GCA_021828425.1 Pseudomonadota bacterium
CGTGAGCCGTCTGGCCCAGTCGGAACGGCCCTATTACGGTCTCAATACGGGATTCGGTGCACTCGCCAACCGGCACATCGGCAACCGCCGGATCGAATTGCAGTACAACCTCGCGCGCAGCCACAGCACGGGGATCGGGCCCGCCCTCGCCCCGGAGCTCGTGCGACGCATTCTCCTCCTCAAGGCCAACAGCCTAGCGCTCGGCCTCTCCGGTGTCCGGAGCCTCGTGGTCGACCAACTTCTGGCCTTCTGGAACCACGACGTGCTGCCGGAGATCCCCGAACGGGGATCGGTTGGCGCCTCGGGCGATCTGGCTCCTCTGGCCCACCTGGTCCTGGCCCTGATCGGCGAGGGCGAGGCCACCCAAGACGGACGGCGGCTCGAAGGGCCGGAAGTCAACCGTGCGGTTGGCTTGGCCCCTCTCAAACTCGAGGCTAAAGAAGCCCTCGCGCTTCTAAATGGCACCCAGCTGTCCACGGCACTCGCCCTCGAAGGTTACCTTTGGGGCGAGACGCTACTGGCCGGAGCAATCGCCATCGGTGCACTGAGTACGGAAGCCCTGTGTGGAAGTCACGCGCCCTTCGATCGGCGGATCCATGAAGCCCGTGGACAGGAAGGCCAGATCCGTGTGGCACATCGCTTCCAGGCTCTACTCACTGAATCCGCAATCCACGAAAGCCATCGGGACTGTGACCGGGTACAGGATCCCTATGCCGTCCGCTGCCTACCCCAGGTTTTAGGGATGGTGGATGAAGCGCTAGGACAGGCACGTGAGGTTCTCACCCGGGAGATGAACGGAGCGACCGATAACCCCCTGGTCTTCGGGGAGACGATTCTCTCCGGCGGGAACTTCCATGCCGAACCGATTGCGGCCCAAGCCGACTTCATGGCGATCGCGCTTTCGGAAATCGGAGCCCAGAGCGAGCGACGAATTGATCTCTTCATGCGTCAGATCAACCCGCGGCTGCCGCCGTTCCTGGCACGGGAACCCGGGGTCGAATCGGGCTTCATGATCGCCCACGTGAGCGCAGCCGCACTCGCCTCCGAAAACAAGACCCTGGCCCATCCTGCGACGATCGACTCGCTTCCCACGTCGGCTGGTCAGGAAGACCATGTGAGCATGGCTCCTTGGGCCGGCTACAAGCTACTCATGATCGCCCGCAACGTCGGCACCATCCTCGGCATCGAGTGGCTCGCCGCGGCTGCGGCCCTGGACTGCCTGCGCCCGCTCACCACCACGCCCCCGCTCGAGGCACTCTATCGAAAGGCTCGTGAACGGGTTCCCGTCCATACCGGGGACCGCCGTCTCGACCACGACATCCGATCCCTGGCCGAACTGGTTGTCGACCCCAAGACCTGGGCCGAACTCTGGCCCGCAACCGGAGAAGGGGATCCGCAGAAAGGCCAGCCATGAACGCGCCCGACGAGACGGTCCTCAAGGAACGGGCACGCGAGGGTGATCCCGAAGCCATGCTGGCACTGGGCCAGGCTCTTTTGGCCAAAAGCCGACATGGAGACCAGGCCGAAACAGAAGGACTCGAGTGGCTCGATGAGGCCGGCCGCGCAGGGCATCCCCTGGCTCCGCTTGCCTTGGGGGATTTCCACAGCCAGCGCATCATCGGCCCTGAATCCCTTGCGCGTGCTGCAGCCGCCTACCAGGTCGCCGCCCAGGCCAACCACCCCGCCGCTCTCGACCGGCTGGGGGATCTCAGCCTTCTCGGCTGGGGTTGCCCGGAGGATCCGGTGCGTGCGGTGTCGTTATACGAAAAAACGGCCCTGCTCGGCTATCCCGTGGGATTCGGTCACCTGGCCTTCTGTCTGGATCACGGCATCGGTTTGCCGCCGAACCCGGATCTGGCCCGCAGGGCCCGGCTTTGGCAGGCCGCCTTGGCTTATCCGAGAGGATATTTCAGTGCCGCCTTTGACCTGGCACGGAATCCGCCCATCGACCCCGTAGCGGCCCACGCGCTGGCCAGCCAAGCCGCCGCACGGGGATACCCCCTGTCGGGAGATCTCCTGGAACGAAGCGGTTCCGAGCTCACGCGGGAACAACGGGAGGCCGCCCTTGCACTCACAGGCCAGCTGGAAGGTCACCGGATCGAGTTTGAGGCAGCCGTAGGAGCACTCGAGGCCCGCCAGGCACCTGAGCTCGGACGTCCCGGCTTCCTCAATGCCCTGGCTCACGAACACTGGCAGCGAATGATCCAAAAGCCAGCACTCGCGCTGACCTCCCTCCCCGAGCTGGGATCCAGCTTGGATGCACATCGAACCCTGCCGCGCTCAGTGACACCACTCCCTGCCACCGTCGAACGCTCGATGAGCCCACAGGTTCGCGAGTACCCTGACTTTCTCGACCCCGAAACCATGGCCCACGTCATGGAACTCGTCTGGCATGATCTGGGACCCGCCAGCGGGAAGGTGAAAGATACCCTGTCCAACGAGAACGACGCCTTCAGCGGGGACGTGGCGATGCTGCGTCTGCCGCAGGCTGACCTGACCATTCACTGGATCGCGGCACGCGTGGCCCGTCTCCTCGGTATCCCGCTCGAACGGATCGAACCCTTTTCGGTTCTCCGTTACCGAACCGGACACCGCTACGCCGAGCACGTCGACTATTTCGATGCCGCACGTCTCGAGGAATATGCCCGGGCAGGAGATCCGGGCGGGCAGCGGGTGGGCACCTTTTTGATCTACCTGCGTGCACCCGAGGCGGGTGGGGAGACCCACTACCCCGAAACCGGCCTCCGGGTCCGAGGTCGCCCGGGCCTCGGCGTGTGGCACGGCAACGTGCGATCTGACGGGCAACCTGACCCGCGGAGCCGGCACGAAGGCAGCCCGATCGGACGGGGAGAGAAGTGGCTACTCCGGACGGCGATCCGCGCGCGGGCGCTCTACGGAGTTGGGCTGGACTCGAGATGACGGAACAGGCGCCAGTACCCCACCACGTAGATCAGCTGCAAGACAAAAGCCAGATAAAAAGGCAAGATGAGATCCCCCTGTTCGATCAGGGTGCCTGAAAGCACCGGGCCGACGGCTTGGGGAAACTGGAAGGACGTGGCGTTGAGGCTCGTGGCCCATCCGCGCCGCTCATCGCCCACAAGTGACATGACCACGGCCTGGCGAGCACCCACGGATCCCCGGTTCAGTGCCGAACGGATGAAGTAGACAAACGCAGCCAGGGCGTAGGTGGGCATGAGGGGCAGGATGGCGAGCAGGATGAGCCCCAAACTCCTCAGGCTCACCACCGAACGGACGAGCCCGAGCCGCTCCGTGAGGCGTCCCGTGACCAACGAGGAGACACCGGTCACAGCAAAGGCCAGCCCCATCACAGGGGCAATGGATGCAGGACCCACACCGAACCGCATCGCCAGCCAGTAGGACATGAGCGGCCCGATCAATCCCACGGCGAAGCCGTTGACCGAGTTGAGAAGTACAAGGCGGGTGAGGTTCCGGTTCTCCTTCAGCCGCTGTGCCCGGACGTGGTGGACGGGAGCCGGGGCTCTGGGCGGGGGCCGGACTTCCCGGAGGAAGGAGAGGACCATGAGATTGAACAGGCTGGATGCCACCGGCAGGATAAAAAGCAGGCGATAACCCAGAAGTCCAAGGCCGGCCACACCAGGGAAAACGGCAATCAGCGCACCGACTCCCATGCCAAAGAAACCCGTTGCGGTATTGAGGCTGAAAATCCGCCCCCGCCGCTTGGGAGCGATCAGGTGGGCGAGCCAAGCTTGTTCCGCCGCCGCAAAGGGGCCTGCCGACCCGTTGGCCCCTCGCCCGAAACCGGCCAGCACGATGGGGATCGCGAGCAGCCACGGCGTTTGGGCCAAAAAAGCGGTCACGGCAGCGCCGAGAGTCAGGCACTCGTTCGCGACGATGAAGGGTTTGCGGGTCATCCGGTCGCTCGAAAACCCGACCAGTAGTGAGAGTGCGCCGGTAAAGAGGCCACCGCCCGTGAGCACGAGACCGATTTCGGTACCGGACCATCCGAGCCGCGCGAGATAAAGTGCAAGGTCGACGAAAAACGCCCCCTGACCCAGGCTGCGGGCACCGCGCAGGGCGATCAGGGCCCGGGCCGTACTTGGCAGGCGGGACTCCGGGGCGGGATCCGCGCCCGTCGGAGGGGGAACCGGACTCATCCCGGGCGACGGGAAGGCCGGGTTCCATCAATCATCGGCAGATCCAATCCCCGTTCGCGGGCCACCTCAATCGCCCGCGGATAACCCGCATCCGCATGACGCATGACCCCGGTTCCGGGATCATTGGTCAGGGCCAGACGAAGAGCGCGGGCAGCTCGGGGAGAACCATCACAGACCACGACCAGACCGGCATGCAGGGCGTAGCCCATTCCCACGCCGCCCCCGTGATGGAAACTGACCCATGAGGCCCCCGAAGCCACATTGAGCAACGCATTCAAGATCGGCCAGTCAGCAACGGCATCGGAACCGTCGCGCATGGCTTCCGTCTCCCGGTACGGGGAGGCCACAGAACCCGCATCCAGGTGATCGCGGCCGATGGCAATCGGCGCCTTGAGCTCACCGCGGGCGACCATCTCATTGAAGGCGAGACCCAGACGATCGCGTTCCCGGTAACCCAGCCAGAGTATCCGGGCCGGCAGACCCTGGAACCGGATGCGAGCCTGGGCCATGTCGAGCCAGCGGTTGAGCCTCGGATTGTCGGGGAAAAGTTCGCGGGCCTTGGCATCGGTCCGGGCAATGTCCTCGGGATCCCCGGACAGGGCAACCCAGCGAAAGGGTCCCAACCCCTCACAGAACAGCGGACGGATGTAGAGCGGGACGAAGCCCTTGAAGTCGAAGGCCCGCTCGACACCGGCCTCATGGGCTTCGGCCCGGATGTTGTTGCCGTAGTCGAAAACCGGAACACCCCGGTCATGGAACTCCAGCATGGCCCGCACATGACGGGCAATCGACTCGCGGGCCCGCCGCCGGTACTCGTTCGGCTCCGTCTTCCGGAGCGCCGCGGCTTCTTCCAGGGAAAGTCCAACCGGGACATAACCGTTGAGGGGATCGTGGGCCGAGGTCTGATCAGTGACGAGATCCGGCCGGATACCCCTTTGGGCCATCGCCTCGAAGACGGTAGCCGCATTGCCGAGCAGTCCCACGGAGACCGGCTGATTCCGGGCGCGGGCTTCTCCGATACACCCCAGTGCCTCATCGAGTCCGGTTGCAATCCGATCCAGATACCCGCTCGCCAGCCGCCGCCGGATGCGACTTTCGTCGACCTCAACTGCAAGGCAGGACAGACCGGCGAACGTGGCGGCCAAGGGTTGCGCGCCACCCATCCCGCCGAGTCCGGCGGTGAGGAGCCAGCGGCCGGTTGCATTCCCGCCATAATGTTGGGATACAGCCTGCGCAAAGGTCTCGTAGGTCCCCTCGACGATCCCCTGCGAACCGATGTAGATCCAGGACCCGGCCGTCATCTGCCCGAACATCATGAGCCCCCTTCGGTCGAGCTCTTCGAAGTGTTCCCAGGTCGCCCAGCGACCGACCAGGTTCGAATTCGCGATCAGAACCCTCGGTGCATCCACATGCGTTTCAAAGACACCGACCGGCTTCCCGGACTGGATCAAGAGGGTTTCGTCGTTGGCCAGCCGACGCAGGGTCGCGATGATGGCGTCGAAGGACTCCCAGTCCCGTGCCGCCCGACCGATGCCGCCGTAGACCACGAGTTCCTCGGGCTTTTCGCCAACCTCCGGATCGAGATTGTTGTGGATGAGGCGCAGGGCAGCCTCCTGAACCCATCCGGCGCAACTCCGTTCGGGCCCGCGGGGTGCCCGGAGGGTGATGGATCGATGTCGCGTGGGCATGGGCAGAATCTCCCGGGGCCGTAGGTCAGAAAGGGGTTTGGGTCTCCGGCGTCATTCTACCGCCGCCGTTTTGCGTCCCGCTTCCATGCCGGCCACTCAAGACGAAACGCCGGGCATTGTCGAACAGCGCCAACCACGGGGAAGTCTCTCGCCAGTCGTCGGGATGCCATGAGAGCTGGATTGTTCGGAACGAACGCTCGAAATGCGGCATGGCGATCAAAACGCGGCCATCCCGGTTCGTGAACGCGGTGACTCCGCCAGGGGAACCATTCGGGTTCGCCGGATAATCCTCGGTTGGCTCCCCCCGCCCGGACAGGTACTCAAGCGCAACACCGCCACGAGCCCGCAGGCGGTCGAGATCACCGGGCGCAAACCAGGCTCGTCCCTCACCATGCGACACGACGATTGGCCATTCCCCACCCGCGAGCCCACTGAGCCAGGGGGAAGGACCGGTGCCCACCCGGACCATGACGAGGCGGGCTTCGAACTGTTCGGAACGGTTCGGCCTGAACTCGGGCCAGTCCTCCGCACCCGGGATGAGATCGCGGAGCCCGGCCAGCATCTGACAGCCATTGCAGATCCCCAGTGCCAGGGTGCCGGTACGGGCGAAAAATGCCCGAAATCCGTCGCGAAGCCGGGGATCATCACGGACGGCCTGTGCCCAACCGTTACCGGCACCCAGGACATCTCCGTAGGAAAACCCCCCGCAGGCGGCCACGACATCGTAGGATTCCAAGGTCTCATCACCGGAGACGAGATCGCTCATGTGTACGTCGGACGCCCGGAAGCCTGCGGCCATGAAGGCAGCCGCCATCTCGAGCTGGCCATTCACGCCCTGTTCGCGCAGGATGGCCACCCGGGGCCGGCTCGAACGGGACGCGCGGAAGGCTTTTCGGGCGGGTGCCGGGGAAGCCCACAGACGATAGCGATCCGGATCATCCCGCGCGAGTTCCTCCTGGTCGGCTGACGCCGGCTCGTCACGCAGGTGCTTGATCGCATGGGTGGTCTGGGACCAGGTTCGGCGTAGTTCAGAGCGGCTGGCTTCGAACAGGACCCGGGAATCTGACCGGATGCGGATCCGGTCTTCCATGCTGGTTTCAGCCAGCCGATGAACCTGACCTGCGAAGCCACCCTCTTCCAAAAGCGCCCGGGCCTCACCGGCCCGATCGGAATCCACCGCGACAATCGCCCCGGGTGCCTCATCCAAGAGGAAGCGGTTGAGAGACTCGCCTTCGAGGCGGGCCCTGAACTCAAGCCCGGCCCGGCTTGCAAATGCCATCTCGAGAGCCGCAACCCAGGCGCCACCATCTGACCGGTCATGGTAGGCGCAAACCCACCCCCGTTCCCGGAGCGCGTCGAGAAGATGCCAGAACCGGGGCAGCGCTTCCGGATCGTCAAGATCAGGCACTGCCGCGCCGAGCTGGCCCATCACCTGGGCTGCCACGCTTCCACCCAGCCGACCTTTCCGGTGGCTCAATTCGACCAGGAGAAGAACCGGTTTCTTTCCGGGATCAAACGCTGGAGTGAGTGTCCGGCGGACATCCGTTACTCGGCCAAAGGCCGATATCACCACGGTGACGGGTGCGCGGATCTCGGTCTTCGGACCCTCCGGCAACCGGACCCGCATCGAGAGCGAATCCTTGCCCACGGGAATGGGGATCGAGAGGGCCCGGGCACAGTCCGACAAAGCTTCCACGGCAGCGTAAAGTGCGCCCTCCTCCCCGGCGTCTCCTGCAGCAGCCATCCAGTTCGCCGAAAGCGCTACCGCGTGGACACCCGGCACTGGGGACGCCATGAGATTGGTGAGTGCCTCGGCCAAGGCCAGCCGGGCGGATGCCCTGGGATCGATCAGCGCCACCGGTGGACGCTCGCCCAAGGCAAAGGCATCGCCACCAAAGCCATCGAAATCGCGTGCCACGACCGCGACATCCGCCACGGGAACCTGATAGGGACCCACCATCGGATCGCGCACCGAAAGACCGCCGACCGTCCGGTCGGCGATCGTCACGAG
>JAKARN010000062.1 GCA_021828425.1 Pseudomonadota bacterium
CGGCCGCCTTGGCCGGCCAGGATCCTCCCGAGAGCGCTGAGCAGACCGGTTCGGGCCAGGATCCGGAGCAGCCGGTCAAAGAACCGGAGTCGGCCCGGGTGTTCCGCAAACCCGATGACCCAATGCCTCAGGGAGAAACGGCGCCGGATCGGCATCACGGCCCGGACCCGGTCGATCAGGTCTCCATAGGGGACGGAAGCTGGGCAGACGGCCTCGCACGTGAGACAGCCGAGACAGTGATCGAGTGCGTCCACCACCGTGGGATCGAAGCCCACTTCCCCCCGGTCCAGTGCTTCCATGAGCCGGATCCGTCCGCGCGGAGACTCGGTCTCGAGGGCCGTGAGGCGGTAGGTCGGACACTGGGGCAGGCAGAGCGCGCATTTCACGCATTGGTCCGTCCGCTCCAAGCCGTAGCGGCCGGGTGACGGAGGGGAGGGGTCAGTCATCGGGTTTCAGGTCGCGGTTTGGATACAATAGTAGATCCTTGGATCCCTGAGGTGAAGTATGAAGGGGACCGCGCCCAAGGGTCCAGGTGGGGTGCTCCGGAATTGTCTGGACCCCCGAGGGATCCGAGGACTCGTTCATGCCCCATGAGCTTTTCGGGTTGCGGCTCGTTGCCCGCCGCCCGCTCACGCCCCGCGTTTTGGAGTTTCGATTTGCGCGCGTCGATGGGCACCCCTTCGACTATATCCCCGGCCAGTTCATCACCCTGCATTTTCCCAGCCCCGAAGGAGAACTGCGCCGGAGCTACAGCATTGCCTCGCCACCGGAGGAGGCGGCGGAGAACGGATCAATCGCCATCGCCGTCACTGAGGTGCCGAACGGTCGTGCCTGCCGTATCCTGTTCGGCCTGTCGTCCGGTGAGGTGGTACAGGCCTCCGGCCCGTTCGGCCGCTTTATCCTGAGGGATGATCCCGGCATGGACTACCTGCTCGTGGCAACCGGCACCGGCGTCTCGCCCTATCGGGCCATGTTGCCCAGCCTGGGCCAGCGTCTCGCCGGATCCGGTCGGGAGATCCGGCTCCTGCTCGGGGTGCGGGGTCCCGAGGAGTTGCTGTACGGCCAAGATTTCCTGGCTCTCGCGCAAGCCGTCCCGGCGTTTGGATTTACCGCTTGCCTGAGCCGGTCCCTGTCCGATCCCGCGCGGGATTATGAGCACAAGGGTTATGTCCAGGAGACACTGAAATCATTGCCCCTGGATCCCCGTCGGCAGGTGGTTTACCTTTGCGGGAACCCGGAGATGATCGATGCCTCACTGGTCTACCTCAAGTCGCTGGATTTTGCCCTCCCGGCAATTCGACGTGAGAAATACCTCTCCGCAAACTAGCCGTCCCCGACGCGGTGGGAGGGATGCCGCGTAATAAACTCACTGTAGTCGCCTTCCTCGAACAGGGTCTGGCCGGTTCCATCGAAGGCCAGGATGTGGGTGGCGATACGGTCGAGAAACCAGCGGTCATGGGAGGTCACGAGGACGGATCCCGGAAAGGCCAGTAACGCCTCTTCCAGGGCGCGCAAGGTCTCGACATCGAGGTCGTTGGTGGGTTCGTCGAGAAGCAGCACATTACCGCCTTCGCGCAGGAGCCTTGCAAGATGGACCCGGTTGCGTTCTCCGCCCGCGAGCCGGCTCAACGGCTTTTGCTGGTCGGGACCCCGAAAGTTGAAGCGTCCCACATAGGCCCGGGAGGCCATGGTGAAACCGCCCACCACGAGCTGGTCCACGCCGTCGGTGATGTACTGCCAGACGGTCTGCGTGCCGTCGAGATCCTGACGCAACTGGTCGACATGGGCAAGCCGGGTGGTCTCGCCCCGGATGATCTGCCCGCGGTCGGGTTTTTCCGAACCGGTGATCAGGTGCAGAAGCGTACTTTTGCCGGCCCCGTTGGGGCCGATGATGCCGATGATGGCCCCGCGTTCGACCTCAAAGCTCAGGTGATCGAACAGCAGACGCGGCCCGTAGCTTTTTCCCGCATCCTGGACCCGGATCACGACTTCCCCGAGCCGGGGGCCGGGGGGAATGTAGAGTTCCCGCGTTTCCTGGCGTTTCTGGAAGTCCCGCGAGCTCAGTTCCTCGTAGCGCTGGATCCGGGCCTTGTTTTTGGCCTGCCGGCCCCGGCTGCCCTGACGGATCCACTCGAGTTCGTCCTTGAGTGTTCTCCGGACGGCGGCTTCTTCGCGCGATTCCTGGGCCAGACGGGCCTCCTTGCCGGCGAGCCAGGAGGTGTAGTTGCCTTCCCAGGGCAATCCCCGGCCCCGGTCGATTTCGAGGATCCAGCCGACCACGTGGTCGAGAAAGTACCGGTCATGTGTCACCAGGATGACCGTCCCGGGATAGTCACGAAGCGTTTTTTCGAGCCAGGCGACCGATTCGACGTCGAGGTGGTTTGTGGGCTCGTCCATGAGAAGGAGATCGGGCTGTGAAAGAAGCAGTCGGCACAGCGCCACGCGCCGGCGTTCCCCACCCGACAAGGTGGCGATCCGGGCGGTGGGATCCGGGAGACCCAGCGCGGCCGAAGCCACCTTCAGGCGGTGTTCCCAGTTCCATCCGTTCTGGTGTTCGATGGCATCCTGGAGCTCAGCCTGTTCGGAGAGCAGGGCATCCATCTGCTCCGGCGTGAGCGGCTCGCCCAGCTTCTGGCTCACGGCATCAAAGCGGGAGAGCAGGGCACGCAGATCGGAGAGTCCCTCCTCGACGCTTTCCCGCACCGTTTTTTCCCCGTCCAGTTCGGGTTCCTGCGGCAGGTAACCGATGCGGGTTCCGGGAACCAAGAGGCGTTCCCCCTCGAAATCCGTATCCACACCGGCCAGGATGCGGAGCAGGGTCGACTTGCCGGCCCCGTTGATGCCCAGAATTCCGATCTTTGCGCCCTGGAGAAAGGAGAGGGAGAGACCCTCCAGAATCACCCGCTGGGGGGGGACCACCCGGCGCAGTCTCTGTACCGTGAGGAGAGGGGTGGCCACTTCGGTCTCGGGTGATGACGGGCAGGTGGGCAATTCTGCCACATTCGCGGAGTTTGGAATGGATCGTCAGGGAGGGGGCGGCCCGGATCGGGGAGGATGGGTCCGTCTTTCGAGAATGCGCCGTTCGAGGTCGCGGATCATGCGTCCCGCGATGTCGATCCGCGTCGCCTTCTCGACCCCCTCCAGTCCGGGCGTGGCGTTGACCTCGAGCACGACCGGTCCCGAGTCCGTTTCCAGGAGATCCACTCCCGCAACATGGAGCCCGAGAATCCGTGCCGCCGTCCGTGCCAGGCGGGCGGCCACCGGATCCTGAGGGATACGCCGGGCCGAGCCCCCCTGGTGGAGATTGGCACGGAACCCGCCCTTGGGGTTCCTGCGCTCGATGGCTGCGGCGATCTCGTCTCCGATCACGAAATAGCGAAGATCCCGGCCGCGGGATTCGGTCACAAAGCGTTGCACGAGAAAGTGGGCCATCAAGGCACGCAGGGTTTCGGTGACGCTTTCTGCGGCCTCGGGATTTTCCGCGAGTACGACTCCGATGCCTTGGGATCCTTCAATGAGCTTGATGATGAGGGGCGGGGGTGGCAACAGCCCGAGCAGGGCCGGATTGTCTTCGGGAGCGAAGGCCATGGCGGTTTCCGGGATCGGAATGCCGGCTGCGACCAAATGCTGCAGCATGCAGAGCTTGTTGCGTGTCCGGAGAATGGCCGCACTTGGATTCTGGACGGTGGCTCCCTGGATCTCGAACTGGCGGACCACCGAGGTTCCGTAGCTTGTGATCGAGGTTCCGATGCGGGGGAGTACCCCATCAATTCCGGTAATCGCCCGGCCCTGGTAGTGAATGCCCGAATGCTGGGTGGAGAGGGAAAGGTAACAGCGGACGGGATCCACGATGCGGATCCGGTGGCCCCGTGCGCGCGCTGCTTCCGCCAGGCGACGCGTCGAATACAGTTGAGCATAACGGGACAGGAGGATGAACCGCATGACACCGGCGGGAGTGGATGGAACGGGCTCAGTGTAGCCCGGTCGGATCCCGGAAGCCTGGCAGGAAAAGCCCCTGGGCGGTTTGGGGGGCCTCGACGGTCCCCCGTGGAGGGGCTACAATTGCCATCGCCGAAGCATCTGCCCGAGACCCGCCATGTCCCCACTCCCACGCTACGGACGGATGACCTCCCTGGCCGACTACGATCCCGAGCTGGGACAGGCCATGGAACACGAACGGGAACGGCAGGAGCAATACCTGGAACTGATTGCTTCGGAGAACTATGCGAGCCCCCGGGTTCTGGAAGCCCAGGGATCGGTCCTGACCAACAAGTACGCCGAAGGGTATCCGGGACACCGGTACTATGGCGGTTGCACCTTTGTGGATGTGGCTGAAAACCTGGCGATTGAACGGGCCCGCGAGCTCTTTGGTGCGGACTACGTGAATGTACAGCCCCACTCCGGATCGCAGGCCAACGCGGCGACGTATCTGGCGTTGATCCGCCCCGGCGACCGGATCGTGGGCATGAGCTTGGCCGATGGAGGCCATCTCACGCACGGTGCCAAGGTCAGTTTCTCCGGAAAATTGTTTCAAGCCTCTCAGTATGGCGTTGACCCGGTGACAGGTCTTCTGGACTACGAAAAACTCGAGGCTCTGGTTGATCGCGAACGCCCGAAACTCCTGATGGCGGGGTTTTCCGCCTATTCCCGGGTTCTCGATTGGGCCCGCTTCCGGGCGATTGCCGACCGGGTCGGGGCTTTCCTCGTGGTCGATATGGCGCATGTGGCCGGCCTCGTCGCGGCCGGGCTTTATCCCAACCCGGTGCCGCATGCGGATGTGGTCACTTCGACCACCCACAAGACCCTCCGGGGGCCCCGGGGTGGCCTCATTCTGGCCCGGCAAAACCCGGAAATCGCAAAAAGGCTGGCCGCGATGATTTTCCCGGGAACCCAGGGCGGACCGCTGATGCATGTGATTGCGGCCAAGGCCGTGGCCTTCAGGGAGGCCCTCGAGCCCGAGTTTCGGGAATATCAGGCCCAGGTTGTCGCCAATGCCCGTGCCATGGCCCAGGTGTTTTTGGAACGTGGGTTCAAGGTGGTTTCGGGGGGGACCGATAATCACCTGTTTCTCCTGGACCTGATCGGCCATCCGCTGACCGGTCAGGATGCCGAGCACCGTCTCGAGGCGGTCCATCTGACCGTAAACAAAAATGCCGTTCCGAACGATCCCCGCCCACCCCGGGTGACGAGCGGTCTCCGAATTGGCACTCCGGCCATGACGACCCGCGGGATGGGACTGACCGAGTCCCGACGCGTGGCTGAAATCATCATCGAAACCCTGGATCCGGCCACGTCCGCCGTCCGTCAGGATGCGTTGCGTGAAGAAGTCACCGATCTCTGCCGGAGATTCCCGGTTTACGGGTAGGCCGATGCATTGTCCGAGTTGCGGACATGTCGAGACCCGGGTGATCGATTCCCGGCTGCTGAATGACGGGCAGGGAATCCGCAGGCGACGGCATTGCCTCTCATGCGGGGAGCGATTCACGACGCTGGAACAGGCGCAATGGGCTTACCCGCGGGTGATCAAGCGGGATGGACGGCGCGAACCGTTCGAAGAGCAAAAAATCCGTGCGGGTCTCCTGCGTGCTCTTGAGAAACGGCCCGTCCCGACGGAGACACTCGAATCACTGATCCAGGATCTCCTGCGCCGGATCCGGACGGTTGGAGAATCGGAAATCGCAGCACGGCAGATCGGGGAGTGGGTCATGGAAAAACTGCGTGATCTGGATCCGGTGGCCTACGTTCGTTTTGCCTCCGTTTATCGCGATTTCAACGATGTCCATGATTTTCGCAGGGCCATCGACCGCCTGTCCGAGCCCGCGAGCCGTCACGGGAATCGCAAAAACCGCCCCCCCCATTCCTCCTGAAGTGCCCATGCGGAGCGAGCCGGGTGAATTGCGGGACGCCTTCTACATGGCTGAGGCCTTGGAACTGGCGCGGCGGGGATGTTTCACGACGCGGCCCAATCCCTCTGTCGGTTGCGTGATCGTCCGTGAGGACACGGTGGTCGGCCGGGGTTTCCACCGTATCGCCGGAGGGCCCCATGCGGAAATCGAGGCACTCAAGGAGGCGGGTGAACTGGCGCGGGGAGCGACCGTCTATATCACCCTCGAGCCTTGCTCGCACAGGGGGAAAACCGCGCCCTGTGCCTCCGCCCTGGCCGCAGCCGGCATCGGCCGTGTCGTCTACGCCGTGGCCGATCCCAATCCGGCCGCGCGCGGAGGGGGGCTCTGGCTGGGCAAGGCCGGCATCCCGACCACCGCAGGTGTCCTGGCACAGGCGGCCCGGGAAATAAACCGTGGCTTTTTCAAGCGGTACGAGACGGGTTTTCCCTGGGTGACCCTCAAGCAGGCCTCCAGCCTGGATGGCCGGACCGCACTGGCTTCCGGTAAAAGCCGCTGGATCACGGGATCGGCAGCTCGGGCCGATGTGCGTCGCCTGCGCGCCCGACATGGGGCCGTGCTTACGGGATCAGGCACCGTGCTGGCCGACAATCCCCGCTTGTCGGTCCGCGAGGGACCCGCAAGCCGTGAGGCCCCCGAGCCCCTCAGGGTTGTGCTCGATTCCCAGGCCCGCTCGCCGCCGGACTCCCGGGTCTTCTCTCCCGCCCAGGAATCGCTGCTTGTGACATCTCCCCAAGCCGATGCGCGACGGCATGAGGATGCCGGAATCCCGGTCGTTCGGGTGGCCCAGAGCGCGCGGGGGCTTGACCTCCGTGAGGTCCTGGTTCTTCTGGCCCAGCGGGAAATCAACGATCTTTTGGTGGAAGCCGGTCCGACGCTCGCGGGATCTTTTATCCGCGAGGGGCTGGTTGACGAATGGCGGCTCTACCTGGCAACCCGTCTTCTGGGCCCGGATGCCCGGCCCCTGGTGGATCTGCCCCGCCTCAATGTCCTCGAAGATGCATCGGCGTGGCGGACGGCCGAGCTGCGACGCATCGGAGGCGATTTCCGTCTCGTCCTGCGCCCCGTCCGGGAGACCCGTTGATGTTTACCGGGTTGATTCAGAGCACCGGCGAGATACTGGAGAGTGTGCCCCGGGCGCGTGGAATCTCCCTGTGCATCCACCCGCTCGAGACCCGCTTCCACCCGGCCCTCGGGGCCAGTGTGAGCGTGAACGGCGTCTGTCTTACGGTTGTGGATCCCCGTCCGGACCGGCTGGTTTTCGATCTATCGCCGGAAACCCGCCGGCTCACCACCCTGGGGAGCCTGGGACCGGGGGATGGGGTCAATCTCGAGTCCGCGCTCCGGGTGGGGGATGAGCTCGGGGGGCACTTCGTTTCGGGGCATGTCGATGGCGTGGGGCGGGTTCGGATTCGGGGCGAGCAGGAGGACTGCCTGTTTTTCGAGATCGAGGTTCCATCCGGACTCGAACGCTGGATCGCCCCCAAGGGATCCATTGCGGTTGACGGGGTGAGCCTCACCGTGAATGCTCTCCAGGGACGGATTTTTTCCATCATGCTGATTCCGCACACGATCAGCCGGACCACCCTGGGTCGGCTTCAAGCTGGCGTGGTGGTCAATCTGGAGGTGGATCTCCTGGCTCGTTACCTCGACCGATTGCGCGAAGAGGCCCGGTCCTAGTTCAGGGTCGGTGGCGGTTTTTGGCTGCGGGGTCACGCCGGGAGAGGAGGGATCCTGGCTTCGCGGTGAGCGGAAAGGGATAGAGCGTGTCCGTCTTGAGATTGAGGGCCAGGATTCGGTTGGCTCCCGTATCGGCAATCAGGAGGGTGGTCTCGTTGAGCAGCGCGAGTCCTCCCGGCAAATCCAGTGGGCCTCCCCGCGCCAAGGTCGAGACCTGATCATCGGCGAGATTGATGGCACG
>JAKARN010000063.1 GCA_021828425.1 Pseudomonadota bacterium
TCGGTCAGATAATCACCGATGACATCCAGTCCCACGAACCAGTGGCCGGACCCGGCCAGCACCGGTCCCACTTGGGCACAGATGGCCCGGTCCCTGGCACTCAGTTCGACTCCGCGGGCTGTTCCACCGCGGGCCAGATTGCCGCGTGCCTCGCCTGGCGCCGGCAAGCGAGCCAGCGCATAAGGAACCGGCTGGCCGTTGACTAGCAGAATGCGTTTGTCCCCATGTGTCCGGATCTCTGGGATATAGCGCTGAGCCATGACTGGGTGGCGTCCTTCACCAGTCAGGACCTCCGCTATAACACGGCGGTTAAGGTCCCCTGCAGCAACGGTAAACACCCGGGATCCTCCCATACCATCAAGAGGTTTCAAAACAACCTGCTCGTGTTGTTCGATAAAGCCAATCAACCGGGGCAGTGAGCACGTCACGAGAGTCGGGGGGATGAGGTCGGGGAAATCCAGGATGGCCAGTTTTTCGTTAGTTTGAAGAAGAGCCGCTGGAGAATTGATAATCCGCAGTCCCTGATGCTCGGCATGTTGCAAGAGCAGGTTGGTATAGAGGTAATCCAAATCGGCAGGGGGATCCTTGCGCATGAGAAAGGCCGAAAGCGTAGCCAGTGGGACCGGTTCGGGTTCTGGATCGAGTTCAAAATAGTGGTCGGTGCGGTCGAAAACAGAGAGTGCCCGGCCGGATCCCCATGTCTGGCCATTCAGGGCATAGAGATCGCCTTGTTCGAAATAAACCAAGCCAAATCCCCTTTTTTGGGCGGCCAGCAAAAGAAGCAGGGTAGTGTCCTTTTCCGGCCGGATGGATTCGATTGCATCCATGAGGACGCCGAGACGGGGTGCGGGGGGTGGCATAGGGGGGGGCTAAAGGCGGTTACCGATCAATGGATTATGCGGCAAATTTATGGTAAAAAGTAAGAAGGGGGCCTGCCCCTGGCACAAAAGGCCCTGATATGGAGGGGATTGCAACAGATGAATAGTCCTTCCGGAAGCGAAACAACCGCTCCCCACCTCAAGGGCCTCAAGGTTCTGATTGTCGATGATAGCCGAACGGTGAGGACGAGCGCCGAGAACATGCTCCACTCGGCGGGTTGTGAGGTGGCAACAGCAGCTGATGGCTTCGAGGCTTTGGCCAAAGTGGCCGACCTCTCTCCGGACATCATTTTTGTCGACGTGATGATGCCCCGCTTGGATGGATACGAGACCTGTGTGCTCATCAAGAACAACCAGCAATTCAAGAAAATCCCGATCATCATGTTGTCCAGCAAGGATGGGCTTTTCGATATTGCACGGGGTCGAATCTGTGGTGCCGAGCAGTACCTGACCAAACCTTTTGGGCGGGAGGATCTGCTGTCGGCCATCACCAACTTCGCCGCGCCCCAAGGCCCCGTGACTGCCCAGGCGAGAGAGTCCAATACGGGTCCTATTACGAGGTAAGCACGAATGGCAAAAATACTGGTTGTGGATGATTCGCCCACCGAGGTCCACCTTCTCAAGGCCGCCTTGCAAAAAGGAGGACACGCGGTGATTACGGCAACGAATGGAGTGGAAGCCATTGAAACTGCCCGGACCGAGAAGCCCGATGTCATCTTGATGGATGTCGTCATGCCCGGCATCAATGGATTCCAGGCGACTCGTCAGATTACCCAGAATCCGGAAACCAAACACATCCCGGTTATTGTCGTAAGCAACAAGTCACAGCAGACCGACCGGGTTTGGGGTCTCCGGCAGGGTGCGGTCGAATACTTGGCCAAGCCGGTCAAGGAGCAGGTTCTGCTTGAGTCCATCAGGAATGTTCTGGCAGGAGGAGGGAAGCGTGCCCCCTGAATCCACCTCCGGACCCCTCACTCCCTTTGCCCGGCTCAAGGCGCTCGAGACCCGGGCACGGGCGGTAGCATCTGCTGGCACGGATGGAACGGCCAGTACAACGCTCCGGGAGTGGTCAGGGCTCGCATTCCGGGTTGGCCGCCAGTCTTACCTCACGGAACGAGAAAACGTTCGTGAAGTACTGGTTCCACCCGCGCTGACTCCGGTTCCGGGTGCCAAGCCCTGGCTGGTCGGGGTTGTGAACGTGGGCGGGCAGATTGTTCCGGTTACTGATCTGTCGTTCTTTGCGGGAGGGCATCCGATCGCACTCATGCGATTGACTCGTCTCGTTCGCATCAATCACGAACGCAACCCAGTGGGCCTTTTGGTTGATGAGGTGCGTGGTTTCCGGACGGTTCGGGAATCGGCTCGGGTTCCGGTAGTCCGTGAAGATCTGTTGCAAGCTTGGGTGAGGGGTAGCTACCGGCTGGAGGAGCAGTTGTACCAGCATCTGGATCTCCGGGCTCTTATCGAAAGCACTGCATTTCTCGATGCAGCTGCCGGTTAGTTATCATCGTCGAGGGGAGCATGACAGTGTCCGGAGAATTTGAAAATCGAGGTGTGTCATGGCAGAAGTGAAGCTAAAGCCGGTTTCTAGAAGGTCGGTCTATGTGCTTGCCGGCCTGTGCGTGATTCTGTTCGCGGCTGGGGGTTGGGATCTTTTCCAGGTCTACCAGAGCCACAAGGCCGAACGGCTCCAGGAGAATCTGCTTCAGCAGGTTTCGGCCCATCTGGGATCCGCCCGTGGGGCCGTCAGGCAGATTCTCGCAGGGAAACGTCATGTGTTGGCCCATCTCGAGGCTGAGCAGCTGGCCTACACGAGAATCCTGAACCAGCTCGAAAATGGTCACCCCGCGATCGGTCTTCCACCGGCCCGGGGAACACTCGGGACCGCACTCGTTGAATTGGCGGGGGGTGGCGCACTGTTCAACCGGACCTTGGGTCAGATCAAGGCCAAAACGACCGTCAACCGGAGGATCGCTTCAGCCCTTGTCAACGTCCGGACGGGACTCCCCCTGCTGCTACTCACCTGGCGTCATCTTGATCACCTCATGGGACGGGTTGGGGCCCCGCCACATGACGTGGCACTTCTAGGGTCGTTGATCCGCCGGGCAGGGCTTATGGAGCGGGCCCTTGATGATTTGGAGCACCCGGTCAGGCATCCGGCCGTACTGTTGAATTCAGTGTTCGGCAACGGACGGTTCATCGCCCAAGTCCAGAACGGAATCCTGCATGGATCGCGCCGACTGGGACTGGTAGGAGAGGCGTTCAATGGCACCCTGCGCCCGACCCTCAACAGAGCCGAAAACCTGTTTGTGCCGTGGATGCTCAGTCTCACAACGGTTGAAAGAAACGCGATCCAAGCCCGACGTTTCTTCCACCAGCTTTCTTCGATCGGATTTTTGTCCAATAGCCTGGCGGTCGTTTCACATCGCGAACAAAGTCGCCTGCAGCTATCTCATGCGAGCCAGATCTATCGCTCCGTCTACGGGTGGGCATTGCTCGCTGCAGGACTGGTTCTGCTGCTGCTGCTTTTCTACGTCAACGCGTTGATCGGGAACCTTATGGCCACCCGGCGGATCCGGGATACCGAGGTCCAGCGCAACCAGTCCGCTATTCTCAAGTTGCTCGACGAGTTGGCGGGCCTTTCGGATGGTGATCTCACGGTGCAGGCTTCGGTGACTGAGGCCATTACGGGGGCCATCGCGGATTCGGTGAACTTCGCCGTTGATCAGCTTCGGGAACTGGTTCGAACGATCAACCAGACGGCTGTTCAGGTTGACAATGCTGCTCGCCGGACACGGGCAACGGCCAACCACCTGGCCGATGCGAGCTTGCACCAAACACGTCAGATTGCACAGGCAGGCGAGCAAATCGCAGCAATGACCAAGTCCATCGAGCAGGTCTCTCTCAACGCCAAGCGATCCGCAGAGGTCGCCCAAAGATCAGTCGGAATTGCGAACCGTGGAGCCAATGCGGTGCGGGCCACGATCGAGGGTATGAACACTATCCGCGACACTATTCAGGAAACCGCAAAGCGGATCAAGCGTCTCGGCGAAAGTTCCCAGGAAATCGGCGATATCGTGGAACTTATTAATGACATTGCGGAACAAACCAATATCCTCGCCTTGAACGCGGCAATCCAGGCCTCCATGGCCGGTGAAGCGGGCCGTGGCTTCGCGGTCGTGGCTGACGAAGTCCAGCGACTGGCCGAACGAGTGGGAAATGCAACGCGCCAGATCGAAACTCTGGTGCGAACCATTCAGACGGATACGGGAGAGGCGGTGAGTTCGATGGAAAAAAGCACGTCAGGTGTGGTGAGCGGGGCTCAGCTCGCGGAGAATGCCGGACGAGCCCTGACAGAGATCGAGACCGTCTCTGGCCACATGGCCAAACTAGTGCAGAGTATCTCGGATGCTTCCGTACACCAGGCCAATGCCTCTCAGGACGTGGCTCGAACCATGAATGTCATTCAGGAGATCACAGCCCAGACTGCGGAGGGTACCGAGGCGACCGCGCGTGATATTGGTCAGCTGGCCGAGCTGGCGGGCACCTTGCGCCAGACCGTTTCTGGCTGCAAGCTTCCGGACGAGCTGGAACCTGAAGCCCAGGAGGATCAGAAACTGGCTGGCCACTCATTGGCGCAGTCGGAAGCGGACACCCACTCGCCTCCTGAACTGAATGAGGAGGTCTTCCTGAACGAATTGTCAGTGGGCTCGAGTTAATAAGCGGCCACGTCCATGTCGATTCCCGCGTCACAAGCGATCCTCTGGGTCAAGGACGAGTTAGAAAACTCCTTGGCTCGGGTGCGTCTTGGGTGGGAGTCCTTTACACAGGATCCTGGCCAGAAAGAAGCGCTTGGACGCTGTCTCACCGATCTTCATGAAATCCGGGGTGTCCTGCAGGTTGTGGGAATCAGCGGGGGTGCGCTCCTGACCCAGGAAATCGAGCGGGTATTGCGGGTACTCAAGGAACAAGAGGAACCACCCCAAGAACCGGTACTCGAACAGGTGACGCGGGCATTGATGCAGCTTCCCATGTATCTCGAACGGGTGGCCGGAACCCGGCGCGACTCGGTCCGCATGTTGCTGCCGCAGATCAACGCATTGCGGACCAGCATTGGGAATGCGCCGCTCGACAGTGAAAATCTCACCATGGAACTAAGATTTGCCGAACGAACGGCAGCCACCACGGACCATGATATCCGGCGGTTGGCTCATGCCTTGCGACCGCAATTCCAGTCGGCCCTTTTATCCTTCTATCGCGACCCATCCAACCGGGATGCGGTCAATACCATGATCAAGGTGGCCCAGCAGATCGAGGCGGCAGCCCAGATCCCCGCTGAATTTGAGCTCTGGTGGCTGGCTGGGGGGTTTCTGGAATCGGTTCGCGATGGGGGACACCTCCTAACATCGGAAATCAAGCAGCTGATTGGACGGCTCGACAGAGAGCTGCATAACCTTCAGAAAAAGGGGGAGCAGAAGCGATCCCTGCAGGAACTTAACCAAAGCCTCCGGACACAGGTTCTACGAAGCACTTCTTCGGGTTCACGCGTGACGGCCATTCGTTCCGCACAGCGGTCGGAACCGAAGGAAGACAACTGGTCGGCCTCGACGGCCGATCTTTCGGGACCCAGCCAGGCGCTCCTGAGGACGGTAGGATCGGTCATCCGTGAGGATTTGGGACGGGTCAAAGATCGGATCGACCTCTATGTCCGGGGGGGGCTCAGGGAGAGTGCCCAGCTGGTGGCCGCTACAGATCTACTCAAAAAAGTGTGTGATACCCTCACGGTTCTGGGACTCAGTGATCTCAGTGAAAGCTTGGATCGGCAACGTCATTTTTTGTCGGACCAGGCAACGGGAACCTCAAAGGGCCACGAAAACACCCTGCTCCAGGTTGCCTCGGTGCTGCTGCAGATCGAGGATCAGCTTGAGGATGAGATCAACCTGCTGGGCAAAACCCGGCAATTGTCGGACAGTTCTGCCCAGCGCGAGGCCTACGGCCGAGCCCGCTCTCTCGTTGTGCGGGAAGTCCTCGTCAACTTGTCCCGCGTCAAGCAGATCGTTGCCGATTTCATTTCCCACCCCAATCAGGCGCCCACTCTCCAAGAAGGTGTCCGCCCGCTGTTGACTGAAATCGTCTCTGCTCTGCAAATCGCCGGTTTCGAGTCGGTTGCCGAACTGATCATCCGCCTGAATTTGGCCTTGGATCCCGATCGATGGCTGACCCGTGGTCGCCGGCTCTCGACATCACTGGCCAACCGGGTTGCCGATGCCATTGTCAGCATTGAGTACTGGCTCGAAAACATCCGTTTGAATCGCGGAACACTTTCGGCCATGCTGGATAATGCGGAGGGCTGCATTGCGGCTCTTGAGCAGGCGATTCCGGGAATCCCGGAAGGAACCGCTGAGGAGTCCATGCCAGAGGAATCGCCGGAGAGTCGGGGTGCGCCTCCCGCGATACTGGATGGGGTGACGGAACCTGTACCTCCGGCGGGGCAGGAAACCGGGAAAGCCATGCCTGTGGCGGAGCCGATTCCGTTTCACAGTGAAGAGCCCTCGGGGGGGGGAGTGTCCCCGAAGCCAGCCCAGCCCAAAGATTCGGAAGCGAGTACTTCTCCACTTCCGGCAGCAAGGGCAAAGCGCCCGGCTGGAGATGAGTCGGTCAGTACCCCCGAGCTCTTGGTTGTGTTACGAGCTGATGCCGAACCGGAAATTGTGCCGATTTTCCTGGAAGAAGCACGCGAGGTGGTCCGCGGCCTCCAGGTTTCCTATGAAATGTGGCTCAAGAATCCAGAAGAGGAAACCGGGCCTCGGACCACCATCCGACGGGGGTTCCATACCCTCAAGGGGAGCGGGCGCCTGGCGGGTGCACTCCGTGTTGCAGAATATGCCTGGAAGGTGGAATCCCTGCTCAACCGGATGATTGATAATACACTGCCGACCAGTGCGGATCGAGTCGCTTTCGTGGGTGCCTCCATCTCCTTCGTGAGCGAACTGATCAAGGAACTGGAACAGGGGAAAGCTCGCTTGCCGGACTATGTGGAGCGGTTTCGTCGCGCAGAGGCGCTGATCAGCCGGGAAGATCTGGAACCCGAGGTCACGCCGGCACCGGTGCCTCGGATCGATCCCGCCCTGTACGGCATTTTCCGTGATGAGGCCCGCCATCACATGGCAGTACTCCGGGAGTGGCTCGGATCCCCGCAAATTCCAGTTCCTTTCTCCGTTTCCAAAGCGGCCCATACCTTAAATGGAATTTCGCAAATGGCGCAGCTGGAGGAGATGGTGCAGCTTTTTGAACCGATCAATCATTACTTCGAGGCACTGGCTTATGGCCTTCTGCCGTTCGCGGAAACGGATCGTGATCGGTTGCTTAGGAGCTTGAATACAGCCGAACAATGTGTTGGTGCCTACGGAAACCGGCAGGATCTTCTGCCGGCTGTAGAACCGCTTCATGTCGAATGGCAGGTTGTGGTGGGTGGGTCGAGGTCCACTCTTCCGGAGTCAGGGGGATCTCCCGCCAAGACGGGGGAAGCAGGGGAGAAGGCCAGTCAACCCCCCTCTATCCCTGTGTCGCCTCGGTTGCCGGATCCCTCGGGCCCGAGTGGACGAAGCTCCTCGGAAATCCAGGTGGTGTTCCTGGAAGAGGCTCGTGAACTCCTAGAGGAAACGGTCCCACTGCTAGAGACCGGTACGGACAATCTCAGGCCCGATCAGCTTTCGCATCTCAAGAGAACCTTGCATACCCTGAAAGGTGGTGCCCGGGTCGCGAATTTCCAGGCCATCGCTTCATTGGCCCATGAACTGGAATCCGTTTTGGACTGGGCGA
>JAKARN010000064.1 GCA_021828425.1 Pseudomonadota bacterium
CGACCTGCCGGGAGGCTGGCACGATCCATCCGGCAAGGAAAACGGCGGACCGGCACCGAAAGGACCTTCATGATCGATGTGGCTTCCCGCAATCTCAAGATTGCCCAGGATTGTCCCTCCGCCTGTCACGAGGCCGCCCTGTACCTGATCCGTTACGTCGCAGAGACCATTGCCCGGAACGGACGATGCCGACTGGCGGTTTCCGGCGGCACCACCCCGTGGCCCATGCTGGCCGCATTTTTCCGCGAAGAACTACCCTGGACGCGCATCGACCTCTTCCAGACGGATGAACGGATGGCCCCGGAAGGCTCACCGGAGCGCAATGCGAGCCACCTGATCCCCCTCCTCCCTCCCGGGATCCGTTTCCATCCGATGCCCTGCGGTAGCACAAGCGCGACCCTGAAAGAGGCCACCGACTACGAAAAGGAGTTGGAAGCCTTCTGTGGGACACCGCCGGTTCTAGACCTCATTCATCTCGGCTTGGGGGAAGACGGACATACCGCCTCTCTCGTCCCCGGCGATCCTGTTCTTGACCTCGTGGATCAAAGTGTGGGCCCCACCCGTCCATACCGGGGCCAGAGCCGCCTGACCCTCACCGTCCCGGCCATCCAGGCGGCCCCAACCCGTCTCTGGCTGGCTTGCGGACCCGACAAGCACGAGGCGCTGACCCGCTGCCTGACGCGGGATCCCGCCATCCCCGCGAGCCGGGTCTACCAGCCTTCCGATCCGTTTTGGTGCGACCGTCCTGCCGCGGGATCTGGCATATCCGACGCGTCCGGGTCCGGGCTTGCACCCCGCCCTTGATACAATAACGCACACACCTGACTCTCAAAGACACCCCATGAAACCCTGGATCCGGCAATTTCAGGCCTCAGAAATTCTTGACTCGCGCGGCAATCCAACCTTATTGGTGCAATGCGTTCTGGCCGACCACAGCGTCCATGAGGCCGGGATTCCCTCCGGCGCCTCAACCGGTAGTCGCGAAGCCCATGAGCTTCGTGATGGCGACGCCTCCCGCTACCGTGGACTGGGCGTTCTCCAGGCCATCCGGGCGGTTGAAGGGGAGTTGTCACACGCGATCGTCGCACAACAGCCGGAAGACCAGACCAGTCTCGACCGCCTGATGATTGAACTGGATGGCACCTCGGGGAAAACCCGGCTCGGGGCAAACAGCCTCCTTGGCTGCTCGATCGCCTTTTCACGCGCGCTCGCCCATCGTCAGAAAATACCCCTCTACCGGAGCCTGCACCCGGATTCAGCTCCCGCCCTGATCCCCGTTCCGTATCTCAATATCTGGAATGGTGGGGTCCATGCCCAGTGGCAGGGATCCGATTTCCAGGAGTATATGATCGTGCCGTGGGGGGCCTCTTCGTTTCGTGATGCCCTGCGCTGGAGCAGCGAAATCTATCATGTGCTGCAGAGCGAGCTCAAGAAAAGCCACCTACCAACCGGGGTCGGTGACGAAGGCGGGTTCGCACCGCCCACAACCTCCAACCGGGCACCCATTGACTTGATCGCCCGGGCAATTGAAAAATCCGGATTCACGCCAGGTGCTGATGTGGCGATTGCCCTTGATCTTGCTGCCAGCGGTTTCTTCGAATCCAACGGGTATCTGCTGCGAACCGAAAAGCGCAGTCTCGACTCTCCCGGCATGGTGGATTACTGCGCATCACTGGTTAAAGACTACCCCTTCCTGATTTCTTTGGAAGACCCACTCAGCGAATCGGATTCCGAATCCTGGCCATTGCTGACTGAGCAGGTTGGATCCCAAGTCCAGATCATTGGAGACGACATTTATTGCACCAACCCTCAGCTGATCGCAAGTGGGATCCGGACCCGGCAAGCCAATGCGGTCCTGATCAAGCCGAACCAGATCGGCACTGTCTCCGAAACCCAGGCCGCAATCGGAACGGCCATCGGGGGGGACTGGCGGGTCATGGTGTCTCACCGTTCCGGCGAGACTCCCGATGCATTCATTTCGGACCTCGTCGTTGCCAGTCATGCGGGCCAGATCAAGGCAGGCGCACCCGCACGAGGAGAACGGATCGCCAAATACAATCGTCTCCTCGCCATTGAGCAGGAATTGGGTCGAGAGGCGCGTTATGCCGGGCCCGAGCTGGCCCGCTCGCTTTTCAGGGGATAATCCACCTGAAATTGGTGTTTCGTTTCTTGGGGAACCCGGCCGACGATTGACCCACACGACGTGTGGATATGTGACCTCGAACATTCGGACCCTGCACTCTCGCGAGATTAGCGCACCAGCGTGATGCCACCAGAGCTTCTCTCGTAGTCCCTGGCATCAATCACTGGATCATACCCAATATACGTACCGGGCCTGAGCGTGACCCCCTCTTCCACGACCACACGGCGCAACCGTGAGCCCGCCCCAATTGTCGCTCCACTCAAGATCACGGACTGCTCGATTTCGCATCCGTCCTCAATCCGGACATTACGTGAGACCACGGAGGTTCGGATGACCGATCCAGAAATAATCGAACCTCCAGCGATGAGTGAGTTCAGCGCCATCCCCTTGCGGGAAGGTTCATCAAACACAAACTTGGCCGGCGGCCCTTGTTCAGCAGCCGTCCAGATCGGCCAATCCAGATCGTACAGATTACATTCCGGAATGACCTCGACAAGTTCCATGTTTGAATTCCAATAGGCATCCAGATCCGCAATATCCCGCCAGTAAGCAGGATTTCCCGAACCGTCCGTGAAGCGGAATCCATAAACTTTGGCACCAGCGATCAGCCGGGGCAGCAGATCATGTCCAAAATCATGCCCCGAGTCTGCTCGGCTGGCGTCCTCCTTGAGACAGGAATTCAGGAAATCACGGTTGAAGACATAAATGCCCATGGAGGCGGTCGCCTGGCCTCCCGGATACCATTCCGGAGGAAGCTGGTCCGGTTTTTCACGGAAATCGATCATCCGGTCTTCAGAGTCGAGACGCACGATCCCGTACCGAGAAACTTCACTGATGGGAACCACACTCAGGGCAACTGTCACATCCGCTCCCCGGCTGACGTGGAAACCCAGAAGGGTACTGTAGTCCATCTTGTAGATATGGTCACCACCCAGAATCAGTGCATAGGCATAACGATGGGTCCGCATGAGATCCAAGTTCTGGTACACGGCATCAGCGGTGCCCTGGTACCACTGGGTCCCGCACTGCTGCTGTGCTGGCAGAATCTCAATGAATTCCTCGAAGTCGCCACGCAGGAAACTCCATCCCTGCGATAAGTGACGAATCAGGGTATGCGCCTTGTACTGGGTGATCACCTCAATCTGGCGAATCCCGGAATTCAGGCAGTTGGAAAGCGGGAAGTCAATGATCCGGTATTTGCCTCCGAATGGCATGGCAGGCTTTGCACGATTTTCGGTCAATCCCCTGAGGCGTGATCCCCGGCCTCCTGCAAGAATCACAGCCAAGGTCTGACGGACCAGCCGGCTGATAAGCCGGTGCGAAAAATCCAGGCTCTTCATCCAGAAAACCGCAAGGCCGGTTTCCTTCTTCTTAAAGGCGTTTTGTTACGATAACATGGCCCGGTTCGATGTGCCGGGCGGTACCGCGACCCAATCCCCTGGCTTCCCTCCGAGCACATATGAATATCGCCTTTGTCACGAGTGAACTTGCTCCATGGATCAAGGTTGGGGGACTTGCCGACGTCTCGGCCTCATTGGGGCGGGCCCTGGCGAGCTTAGGACATGAGGTCCAGATCCTCGTCCCCTGCACGGGAACCACTGGACTGCCCGACACGGTCTTGCTCCCGAGGGAACGCAGCGGCTTTCTGGTCGTTCCCGAATGGAAGTGGCAGGAAACTCCCGTCACCGACCGTCTGCGTATCCTCTGGATCTCAGGACCCGGGTTCTCAGGCCGATCCGGAACTCCCTATGCCGATGCTTCCGGCCGGCCCTGGCCGGATCTGGTCGAGCGATATGCCCTCTTTTGCAAGATCTTGGTCATGGCTTACGCTCGACAGGGACAAGAAGCCCCAACCCGCCCAGACATCCTGCATGGACACGACTGGCCTATGGGCCTCATCCCCTTCTGGTCGCAAGCGCTCGGGACCGCCATCCCCACCTTCTTCACGATCCACAATCTGGGATACCCCGGTCTTTTTGACCGGGAAAGCTTCGACCGGCTGGCACTTCCAGCCAACCTATGGAACGAAGATCCTGGAATTCTCCTGGGTTACTCGGCCTCGAGCCTCAAGACCGGCCTGCGTTTTGCAGACCAGCTGACCACCGTGAGCCCGAACTACGCACGTGAGATCAGCACGCCCGAGGGAGGCAATGGTCTGGCCGACCTGATCCGAAAACGGCAAAACGATCTTTCCGGGATCCTGAACGGCATTGATTTGGACACTTGGAATCCTGAGTCGGATCCGCTGTTGCCGGCCCACTATGCGGCAGGAAGGCCCGAAGGCAAACGGGTGTGCCGAAAGTCGCTGCTGGATCTCGTGGGCCTGGAGGACACGGTGCATCCCGTGGCCGGGTTCGTGGGCCGGCTCGTAAACGAAAAAGGAATCGACCTGCTCGCGGCTGCAATCCCCGAACTGGTGATGCGGGGTTGGCGGCTCGTGTTGCTCGGGAAAGGAGCCCCGGACGCGGAGCAATGGCTCAGGGAGTCATGCCGCGCCTACCGGAGACAGGTCGCCCTCCTGACCGAACAGAACGAATCCATGGCGCACCTGATCATGGCTGGGGCCGACCTTTTTCTCATGCCTTCCCGCTACGAGCCCTGTGGGCTGACCCAGATGTACAGTCAACACTACGGTACCCCCCCCGTGGCTCACGCAACAGGTGGGCTAGTCGATACAGTCCTGGATGCGGACCGAACTCCGGGAGGAACCGGTTTTCTCTTCGGCGAACCGACTGCTCAGGCTCTCATTGACTGCTGCCACCGCGCCGAACAGGCATTCCAAGACCTCCCACGCTGGAATTCAATCTGCGAACGCGCCATGAATCTCGATTTCAGCTGGAGCTCACGTGCCCGTGAATACGAGAAGGCTTATGGTCAGGCCATCGAGCGGCGCCGAAATCGCACCAGCCGTTCTGCGCACAAACGAGCGCCGAAAAGCTCCAATTGAGGGTTGAGTACTGCGGCCAGAGGAATCCGGGCGACCACATCCGAGAGCCTCCCCTTGTCTGAAAAAGCACCCAGGAGCGCACTCCGATGGAGATGGGAAGCCAGGTGGACCACCACCCCGCCAGCCAGATACACCCCGCCCTGCGGTATGAACAGCAATGCCGCATTGCCGGCAAATGCGCCCAGCAACTCGAGAAACTTGGCCACTGCCTGGACCGCATCCGCATCCCCTCCCTGCTCGGCCCGGCGACTCACCTCGGCGGGTTCACATCCGCCCCCCCCCTCATCGGACCGTGCCAATCCACTTTGCAGGCGGTAGAAGGCATAGAGCAGGCTCAGACCCGAGCCGGAAAGCAAGCGTTCATAGCTGACCCGACCCTCGAAGGCTTGGCGTGCATAACGCCAGATCTCGGCATCCTCGTCGGATCGGGGGGCAAAGTCGACATGCCCTCCTTCGGACGGCCAAGCATCCAAACGGAAGGACCCGGATTGCGAAATCCCGAAACCCAGACCCAGGCCGGTTCCAGGACCGAGGACCACACGCATGCCGACAGGATCGGGAACCCCGCGGTTCAGCCAGCAAAGGTCTTCGTCGCCAAGCTCCTGGATTCCAGACACCGCTGCCACGAAATCGTTGATGAGAAGGATCTTGGAAATCCCCAGTTCCCTGGCCAGGACTGACTGATCCATCTTCCAGGGCAGGTTGGTAAACCGGCCCTGCCCCCGACGAAGCGGAGCCGCCACCGACAGGGCGGCAGCCCGCACGCGAGCCTTATCAGTTCCCAAAAACGAGGCCAGCAGCGCTTCCAGCGACTCGTAGTCAACACACTCGACTTCCCCCTGACGAACCCTCCGGGGGCCCTCCGGATACGCCTCGAAAAGTTCCAATATGGCCTTGGTTCCGCCAATGTCACCGGCCAGCAATAAAGGGCATGCCTGGGTTTTCAAGAAACCATCTCCCGGCCTTCACGAGGCAAGTCTCGCCATCCGCGAGGTGATTCTACCAATTCCAGGCCACGCGCCTGGCCTGGTCCGGGCCCCAGGCCACCGGGATTAAAGTTGGGATGCGGAGCTCGGCCGGATCGAGCGGGAGAGGAGCGGGAAGGGCCGGAGAAGGATCCCGGTCGCAGGAAAGGGTGCGATGGCCCCGAGTTCGGGTAACCCGCCGTGAAGCCGCCCGGCGGCGCGGACCGCAGCCGGGTTACGTACCTACAGCGGTATTCTGATATTTCGCCTGCGCCGCTTGGGCCAGCTGTTCCCCTTCGGCGAATAGCGCCTCGGCATCAGACAAGGCGGGGGCTCTCTGTAACGCCTCCTCAAGTGGCTCTCTAGTCAAGACCACGACGCCGAGTCTTTCCGCCTGTTCCAAGTCTGCCCTGATTTCTTCGCGTGCCTTGGCGGTGACGATTACGGGCAACACATGCAGGTGCCCGTTGCCGGAAGCCACAAGGCGTTGCTTCAACGCTTCGGCCCGGTCAACAAGAAGCGACAGCTTGTTTTCCGCCTTCAGCAGGCCGGTCGTGCATTCGATTACCGCGAAATTCCTACGCGGGGTTGTCGCAATCAGATCCGGCGCATTCTGGGTCTTATTGGTTCCCCCAAGATGAGCCACGCTGAAGCCGAACATCCAGAGCAGCCAAGAAACGCCTGCCTCTTGTGGCAAGCTACGGCAACTCAGATTAGGGGTGCAGACCAAGCTCGAAGCTCTCTCCTGATTTACCAGCGGCCCCGTGCTACGGAGAACGCCACCATCCCGCCATGTTGGGTATGCTCCAGCACCCATGTGAAGGGAATGAAGCGCCACAGCATCCCCCCAGCTGCGATATCACCCCCACAAATCGGTTTTGCGCCCGAGTGGGCCGGTATGCGGATCTTGCCCACGATCGTAAAAGGTGTGAGACGACCGTTGACCACAAGCGGAGTGAAGCGCCAGAGCCGCACTGCCCAGAGCACTCCCCTTTGGTCGGCATAATCCCAGTTGCTCTTGATCACCAAGGCCGACTGGACTCGGCCCCGGATGTTGACCCGACCATCGAAAATGATCGCCCCCGGCCGATCGACTGGTCGCGGACAGACGAAAGTGAGCTGTCGAACCCGTAGCCCCGAGTCCGGCAGTCCCCAACCCGGCAGAGGCAGACGACCTCCTAGACCCCTGCCGCCAACCCCCACCTCCCCGCTCGAACCTGCTCCGGGCGCTGTCTCGAGGATGTTTTGAAGGGGAACCCTCCCGATCCGCGGCGCGAGCTGTGAGTGGAAGGTCGCAAGCGCATCATTCAGGTAGCCGATGGGAGGAGCGGATAGCGGGGGGGGTGCAGGTGAAGCGGACGAAACCGGGTGGACGAGCGCTCGCCGTTTTCGGGTGGGTGGGGGGACACGCCGTATCCAGTGAACAGCCACTGGGATTTTGTGGGCATGCCGTAAACGCGGGTGGGTGAAGTTCGCGAGCCACACGCCGAGGCCGAAGAGGAGACCAGCTTCCAGAGCTAAGGCCAGGCCGATCTGAAATCCTTTGGCATTCATGGTGCGTGTGGGTTACCCGCCAGTTATCCCAGACCACTCCAGGTAAGGAGCTCGTGTCCACGGTTCTCCGCGGTTGTTAGAT
>JAKARN010000065.1 GCA_021828425.1 Pseudomonadota bacterium
TTCCGATCTATGCATGACCTTGGAATTTTACCAGAACCCCCGCGCCGACCCGGGGATGGCGGCCCCCCGGGTCCGGAGAGGCGGTTTCTGGGATGGATTGCCGCAACCGCGAGGGGTAGAATTGCAAGGATGCGCATTATCGTGAATGGCGAGCCTCGCGAGGTGAATGCAGCTCTCACGGTTGCAGGCCTCATCGACGTTTTGGCCCTCGGTCCGGGCAAGCGGGCCATCGAATGCAACGGTCGGGTCATCCCGAAGAGCGAGTATCCGGAACACCAGCTGGGCGAGGGGGATGTCGTCGAGGTCATCCAGGCCGTGGGTGGCGGCTAGGCGCATGGGGACGCTGGCCACCCGGGACGGGGACGACGACTGGCTGCTGGCCGGCCGCCGCTTCCACTCGCGTCTTTTGGTCGGGACCGGCAAGTACCGGGATCTGGAACAGACGCGGGACGCGGTCGAGGCGAGCGGGGCCGAGATCGTGACGGTGGCCATCCGCCGCACCAATATTGGCCAGGACCGGGAGCGCCCCAACCTCCTGGATTTTCTGTCACCCGATCGTTACACGATCCTGCCGAATACGGCCGGTTGCCGGACGGCCGAGGAAGCCATCCGGGTTGCCCGCCAGGCCCGCGCCCTGCTTGATGGCGCCCCGCTCGTCAAGCTTGAAGTGGTGGGTGATGACCTGTCCCTCTATCCGGATGGACTCGAGACCCTGCGGGCGACCGAACGGCTGGTCGCGGAAGGATTCTGGGTTTTGGTCTATACCACGGACGATCCGGTTCTGGCCCAACGGCTGGCCGAGGCCGGTGCCCACGCGGTCATGCCGCTTGCGGCCCCGATCGGATCCGGACTGGGTATCCTGAACCCCCATAACATCCGGTTGATCGTGGAACGTTGCCGGGTGCCAGTCCTGGTCGATGCGGGGGTGGGAACGGCTTCCGACGCCGCCATCGCGATGGAACTCGGATGTGAAGCCGTGCTCATGAACACGGCGATCGCCTCTGCACGTGATCCGGTGCTCATGGCCCAAGCCATGCGCGATGCGGTGATCGCCGGCCGGCGGGCCTACCGTGCCGGTCGGATGGCACCGAAGAGCCATGCCTCGGCCTCCTCTCCCCGGCGCGACACGGCGGCCTGAGCCCGGATCCGGACTCAGGCCGGTCCGGAGCTATGTTCGGCGCGAGGGACGTCTCACCCCTGCCCAGCGCCAGGCTTTGGCCTCATGCTGGCCCCGTTACGGTCTCGATGCACACACCCCATTTGACGCCCAGGCCATTTTCGGCCGTCGGGCTCCCCTGACGCTCGAAGTCGGTTTTGGGGATGGGGTCAATCTCGAAACCCTGGCCCGCCGTTTCCCCGGCGAGGATTTTATTGGAGTAGATGTCTACCGCCCCGGCCTGGGTGCCCTGCTCATGCGGCTCATGTCGGCCCCGCTCACGAATCTCCGCCTGTATGCGGCCGATGTCCTGGAGGTCTTGGAGAAGTCCCTGCCGGAGACCTGCTTGGACCGGGTGCTGATCTTTTTCCCGGATCCCTGGCCCAAGCGGCGCCATCACAAAAGGCGCCTCGTGGCTCCGCCCCTTCTGGACCACCTGGCCCGGGTGCTATGGGATGGAGGGCAGATCTGGCTCGCCACTGACGATGCGGACTATGCGGCGGCCATGACAGCCTGTTTTGCCGCTGATTCCCGGTTCTGCCAACCCGCGGCATGCCGGAACGATCCGGCCGCCCTTCGGGTGCCCACCCGCTTCGAACGACGTGCCCGGCAGCAGGGCGCGGATATCCATGATCTCCGGGTGACGCGCATCCGGTCACCGGCTTTTGGATCAGGCGCGGACGAGGGGTAGGTGATGCCAGTCGGTGGTATAGGCGGGTGAGCGGAAGTCCCGTTTGGGATTCCAGGCCGGGGAATGGGCGAGGCCGCTCGCCCCGTAGCCCAGGCCGTGTGGACCGAAGCGCCGGTGGATCTCGTCAATGAGACGGGAGAGACGATCCTCGCGGCCGGTAGCGTTTGGGCGATCGAACAGGTTGCCGCTGCCGGCACCCTCCGGTACGAGATCGCCCAGGTAGACACCGGATTTGGTGTAGGGGAGTCCGGGTTCGTGGAGGGATGCCAGCAGGGCCAGCGCTGCGGCGATCAGGGATCGGGAGTCGGAAGTCGGACGGGGGAGTCCCTGGAGACGCCATCGCGTGATGGGGCGGGGCCGGCCCCGTTGCCGGCTTTCCAGCCAGATGCCGGCCGTGAGAGCGGAGGCCCCCTCGCCACGGAGCTTGTCTGCGGCCCGGCTCATGTAGACGCACAGGCTGTCGGCCAAAAGGGCGGGATCCGTCACCGGGCCACCGAAGGAGCGGCTCGAAAGAATGCTTTGGCGTGCCGTGGGTGAGGGATGGGAGCTGCCGAAAATGGGCGTGCCACGCAGTTCATGGACGGTTTGTGCGAGGGGTCGGTCAAAGCGGTCGGCGATCCGGCCGGGGTTGCAGCGGACGAGATCGGCCGCATTCAGGATGCCGTCCTGGCCCAGCTGGTGGGCACGGTTCGGGCCGATTCCCCAGAGTGCGGAGAGGGGTGTCCGACGGAGGATCTCCGCCTGTTCATCCGGCGACAGCTCGGGCCATGCCAGTACCGCTCCGGGTCGGGTCTTGGCCCAGTGGGTGGCCAGTTTGGCCAGGGTCCGGGTTGTGGCCAAACCGATCTTGACGGGTAGACCGGTCCACCGCTCGAGGTCGGCGCGCATGGCCTCTCCGGTGCGGGCCGCGGAGCGGCCGGCCGGGAACGGGTGCCAGCTGAGGAAGCATTCGTCGATCGAGTAGATCTCCTGCTCGTCGGCAAAGCCTGAAGCCAGGCGCATGATGCGCCGGCTCATGTCACCGTAGAGCTCGTAGTTGCTGCTCAGCGCGATGGTTCCCGAGCGGCGGGCCAATGTGCGCCAGCGGAACCATGGGGCGCCCATGGGGAAACCCAGTGCCTTGGCCTCATCCGAACGCGCCACGATGCATCCGTCGTTGTTGGAAAGAACCACGACCGACCGTTCGGCGAGTGACGGATCAAACAGACGCTCACAGGAAACGTAAAAATTGTTGACGTCGATCAAGGCGGTCAGGGGAAGGCTAGAGACGGTGAAGGACACGGATGGCCACTCCCCAGAAGTGCCAGTCTTCACCTTCACGCCAGACGACCGGCGGATAGTCCGGATTTTCGGAAACCAGGGTGATCTGGTCGTCGGAAAGCCGGAGGCGCTTGATCGACAATTCTCCGTTACGGGCGACGACCACGACCGCCCCATCGCGCGGTTCGATCGCCCGGTCGACCAGTACCTCGTCCCCGTCATGGATGCCTGCCCCGATCATCGACCAGCCGGTGACCCGGACAAGGAAAGTCTGGGCCTCATGTCCGGCCACGATGAGGTGTTCGTTGAGATCGATGCCTGCTTCGAAGAAATCATCGGCCGGGGAGGGGAAACCCGCCGGTACCCGGACTGTCGGACGGAGGAGGGTGCGCCGTACGCCAGCGGGTTTCAGGGAAGCTACGGCCTGGGGTCGCCGGCCTGTCCGGTCGGTATGGGCCGCAAGCCAGGCTGCGAGGAGCGGTTCGAGACTCTGCGGAATGCGCCACGGACGGGTGGGTTCGCCATAGCGTCCGCTGCCCGGCTTGCGGCCGGCACCGCTTCTCCGGCCACCACGGGGAGACATCGATGAGATCTCCTTTTGCTTTATGAACTTTAATCAAATATAGCATGTCGGCCCGGTCAGTCAAGACCTTCCGGGCACGGGCCGAAAAGCCGGTCATTCCGTCATGGGCGTGACCTGCAGCCGGTGGAGGTGATCGGGGCCGGCATATCCGTCATGTTTTTGTCATTTTTGATTCATTTTCCTGTCACGAGTCATTCACGAAGGCGACATGTTCGTTTTCTAGGATAGGCGCGTCGAAGTAGCGGGCGTGACCCGGAGGCAGGACCGTGGAGTGGAGACGGGTGATTCCAGCCGGCGCCAAGAGTCTCGTGATCGGGCCCGTGCACCAGCTCGATCCCGGTCTCAAGCGTCTGCTCGAGCGCGATTTCCTGTCACAGGCCATGCAAGTCGTGCCCGGTGGGCTGACCGAGGCGGAGATGGAGGAGGTCGACTGGCTGGTGGTGGCCGGTGCAGCCCTGACCGAAGCCGAACAGGAAGAACTGGCGCGTTGGCTGGGCCGTCATGCCTGGAGCGGTCTCATCATCCCGGAACGGTCACCGGTGCGGGGCATGGATGGGCACCCGGCCCATCTGGCCGGGCGACCGCGGGTTGCGGGTCGGGAGTCGGATAGGGGCGTGGACGAGCCATCCCCAGCCCGTCTCCAGGCCGGTCCCTTTGCCTTGGACGTGGGGAACCATACCGTGAGCATCGGTGGCGAAGAGATCCACCTGAGACCCATGGAATACCTTCTCATGGCCCACTTCCTCGAATATCCGAACCGTCTTCATCACCGCGAGGAACTCGTCGAAGTGCTCTGGGGCGGTCGTTCGCAGGTCGATCTCCGCACGGTCGATGCCCATGTCGCGCGCCTGCGCAAGGCGCTACTGGCCCGCGGGCAGGGCCAGGTGATTGAAACCGTTTTCCGGTTTGGTTACCGGTTCCGGCCCGAACGGGCGCAGCCGCCGAAACCATCCCAATCCCTTCCTGATGCGTGAACCGGAGTATTGCCATGAATGCCGTTGTAGAAGTTCTTGACCTAGGCCCGGAGTCCCTGAAAAGACCCGGGCATCCGGAGTCCTCGGTTCCGGCCCGGCCACGCCTGGCCCCCGCGGAAACCGCTTTTGCGATGGATGGGCTCCGGCCGCCCTTCTGGCGCTCGGCCGGCATGGCGATCGCCGTCGAGCTCCTGCTCATGGCCGGACTCGGACTGTGGGTGATGACGGGGCAGCTGTCCCAGACCACGGCTCCGCCCCCCGTGACCTCGGTCAAGCTGGTCGCCCCGCCGCGGACACCCCCGAAGCCGGTGGTGCAGCCCCCGCCTCCTGTCCATCCGACCTCGGATCTGACCCCGGTTCTGCCCCATCTCGTGCCGCTCACCCCGGTGGCGGGTGGCCTGCCGGTCCCGCGTGCCCTCTTCCTGCCCCACCCGTCCGCCAGTCATCCGCCGGCCGCTCAGGGTGCCATCAATCCCTTGGCCCTCTACACCGCTATCCTGCGCCAGCAGGTTCGTGCGGCCCTCGTCGTGCCGTCCATCGCGCGGGAGATGGGACTCCGGGGTCGGACTCTGGTTGAGTTCCGCCTGCGGCCAGATGGCCAGATGCTGTGGGCACGGGTGGTGCGGTCGAGCGGCTCGGGCATCTTGGACCATGCCGCCCTGAAGGCGGTCCGGGGTGCCGACTTTCCGCCGTTCGAGCCGCGGATGACCCGTGTCAACACGACCTTCGCGCTGTGGGTCCATCTCAACGTATCGGCCTAAATGCATCGGTCCGGGGATCCTCCCAAGGGGGATCCCCCGTGACTGGCGTCTATTCATAAAACCTAACCTGGGGAATCATCATCATGCTGCATGTCGGTAACGATAAAAGCCAAAATCCATTGGGGAAAAGAACGGGCAACGGGAGGAAGACACGGGAGTGGACAGTGGGCCTCATCGTCCTTGCGGGCCTCGTCTCTGTTCCGGTCTCCCACGCCAAGACTCCACCGGCCGGAACCGTGGTCCAGGCCGGCTCGGTCCGGAAAAACTCGCGGCGGCTTGCGCTCGAAGCCGCATCGAAACGGGCCCAGCTCCGGATTCCGGTTGCCCAAAAGGTGCTCGGTCGCCAGGAGATCCGGGCTGCGGGACCGGCCGCTGGTGCCGCCCAGGCCTTGGCCATCGCTCCCGGGGTGGCCGTGAGCAGCTACGGTAACGGCGGTCCCACCAAGTTTTCCTTCAGCATCAACGGGATCAAGCAGGGCTGGGGAGGGCCTTCGGGGGGCACCATCGACGATGGGTCGCTCGCCGTCAATTTCGACGGCATTCCCATGAACAATGTCGCTTCCGGACTCTGGCAGTCACCGGAGGTCAACCAGCTTGAGATGATCCAGAACATTGCCGTGACCTACGGACCCGGCGAGCCGGCCGACCGCTGGTACGACAACATCGGCGGAGCCATTGATTTTGTGCCCGTCCAGCCTGGTCCGAACGCGGGGTTCAAGGTGAGCCTTTTGGCCGGCTCGGATGCCACCCGGGGGTTTTACATCCAGGGACAAAGCGGCCGGATCGACGGCTGGGAGACGGTCCTGGCCGGCGGCGTGGGCCATCAGGACAGCTTCCGCTCGACCCCCGACGGGTTCTCCAGCCCGGGGCATGACTATGCCTGGTTCTTCAAGACGCGGCACCGCTTTGCCACGGGCAGTGTGAGTTTCGGTGCCTATACCGCCTATGGCCAGGCGTTCCGGCCCAATGTGGTGCCGGTCCAGCCGATCGCGGGCGTCACCGTTAACGGGCTCACCGCTGCGGGCGCGCCCATCCCCGGACCGCTCTACAGCCAGGCGACCACGGGTTTTTACGGCGCCTTGCCCTATTCGGTCTGGAACAAGAATGACGCCAATCGGACCTACCTCTTTTACATCCGCAGCAACCTGGCGTTGTCCTCGGATCTCGGCTTCCATACCGAGCTTTGGTACCGCTATGGTTCCCGTTTCCATTTTCACGATTACAACTTCCAGCAGGACCAGCCCAACCGCTACGAGTACAACAACCCGCATGGCTATGCCTACGGGGATCGGGCCTATTTCAGCCTGTTGCTCCCGGCCAATGACATCAAGTTCGGGGCCTTCTGGATCACGAGCAAGTACAACTCCAAGAATGCCTTCTACAATCCGCTGTTCGGCGGCAGCAACGTGGCGCCGAATGGTTCCTACCGGAGCGATATCTGGCAGCAGAATGTGGTGGCCCTCTTCGCCCAGGACGAGATCCATCTGCCCGACCGGTTCACCCTGACCCCGGGCCTGCGCTTCGTGCATTATGGAACCGACTACTACGTGTACGGATCCGCGGATTTCCCGAATGCCACGGGACACGACCAGGCGGCGCTGCCCAGCTCGTCAACCAGCCTCACGGGACTCGAGCCGTCTCTCTTTGCCAACTGGCGTTTTCTCCCCGGCTGGTCGGTTTACGCCAACTACAGCACGTCCTATCGTCAGCCGCAATCGGGCGGTGGGGGCGGACCCTACCAGCAGATCCTGGCCTCTTCCCTCCAGCTCGAGGAAGGTGTCGAGAAGCAGGTGGGTGTCAAGTATCGTTCGACGGGCGGACCCCTGGGCGCGTTCTTTGCCGGCCTCAACTATTACTACCTGACCTACAGCAACCAGATCATCTCGATCTCGAGCGCGAATGGCCAGTATCTGGTCTCCGCCTTCGGGAGTTCCCACTACGACGGGGTCAACCTGTTCGTGGACGACGATCCCATTCCGGATGTCCACTTGTTTGCCAACCTGTCGTTCGAGCACGCGGTTTTCAATAACTACACGGTGGGCGGCGTCAACTATAGTGGCCTGCCCGTCTCGAACACGCCCAACCGGACCTTCAACCTGGGTGGCAGCTGGCATGTGGATGTGAATTCCTGGCTGACTCTCACCCCCCGGCTCTGGGTGACCGAGAACGGGGCCGAGTACCTGTTCAGCAACCTCAAGGGGGCTCCCACCCGCTCGACCCAGCCGGCCTACACCATCTGGAACGC
>JAKARN010000066.1 GCA_021828425.1 Pseudomonadota bacterium
AAGCTCAGGAATGACACACGGCAGAGTGTCATTTTCCAGGCCGTTGCCTCGGTGCCATGTTTTGAGCTGTGGCTGCTGCTCCACTTTGAGGACATACACAGTTCACAGAGCCGCCGTGACGTGATTCAACGTCTGAAGCGGCACATCCCAAGCTATGAGAAGGGGATCAACAACGCGTTCGAAATCACTAGAAAGCATTTGCCCGAATGCCATTGGGCGTGCCGAAAGACTGGCGAGAATCCATACGGCCTACTCTGACGGGCCCTTTACCGCTGTTGTGGATCTGGTGAAATTATTGAAAGCTTTGCACAACTGATAATCTGCGGCCACGGATCGTGCCCGTGATCCTCCAACAGCGTTGATTTGGATAAATTCCCTGACGATGATCAAACGTTCTGTCTGCTGTGGTAGCCCATTGAACTATGCCCATACGACCTCAATCAGGTCTTCGAAGCGTGGTTACCCGGGCTCGTTTTCAGTGCTGGCAGGAGGGACAGAAGAAGCTTGAGCGTTGCCCGATCCGGATGCGGCGGACCGTCTGTCCGCAGTCCGGACAGGGTTCACCCTCGCGACCGTAGACTCGCCAGCGGACCCGGAAGCCGCCGGGATCGCCGTTGGGATGGCGGTAATCCCGGAGTGTGCTGCCGCCGGCCTCGAGTGCCTCTTCGAGGACCGATCGGATGGCCGTGACGAGCGCCTGTGCACGGGCGGTCCCGATCCGGCTCCCGGAACGCCGGGGATCGATGCCGGCCCGGAAGAGGGCTTCGCTGGCATAAATGTTGCCGACTCCGGCGACCAGGCGACCGTCGAGGAGGAGTGACTTGACCGCGGACTTCCGGGCCTTGAGCGCACGGATCCATTCCGGCCCCCCAAAGCCGGGTGACAAGGGTTCCGGGCCCAGCGCGGAAAGCAGCGGGTGGAGATCCGGGTGGCCTTGGCCTTTGAGTAAAAGGCTGAACCGGCGGGGATCATGGAGGCGGAGGGTCCGGTCACCGGTGAGGCGGATTTCCCAATGGTCATGCGGACCACGGGCCTCACCCGGCTCGATGAGACGGAGTCTTCCGGACATGCCGAGATGGACGAGAAGCCAGTTCTGGTCCTCCAAGTGGAAGATCAGGTACTTGGCCCGGCGGGTCAGTTCCGTGATGCGTTGACCGGAAACCTCTCGTGCCAGATTCCCGGGAACCGGATAGCGCAGGCGGGGTTGCCAGACCTCGAGGGAACGGATGCGGCATCCCTGGATCGCAGGCCCGAGGAATCGCCGAATCGTTTCAACTTCGGGGAGCTCGGGCATGGGGTGGCCTTCGGTTGGCCGAGAGGTGGAGCATTTTTCTCGCGATGAGGTGGGGAAAGACCCAGCGGAGCGGCGGGTTGTGGCCGACCAGGGCCACGCCGAATGAATCGGATGCGAGGACATAGGACAGGGCTTCCGGCACCCCGGCCAGGCGGAGACTCACCCGGCCCAGCGATTTGATCCGGCCGGGCGGGCCTACGCTCAAGGCGCTGGCATAGGTCCAATGCCGGATGAGGCGGGCGATCATGCCGGAACTTACCTGGGATCTCGGCGGAGTGAGGATCCAGCCGCCTTTGGCATTCCGCCGGAAGGTGACCTGGGGCAGCTTCAGTTCCGTGAGATGGGAGCCTCCGGGCAGGAGGCGGGTCGAGAGGAGTGTGTAGAAGTTGCCGGCCAGCCGGTAGTAGAGCACGTCACGGACGAGGTCGATCCAGGGGCCGGCTTCGATGTAGCGCCGGTCGCCCACGGGATCGGTCCGGCCAAAGGCGAGCCGGTCGTGATTGACCCAGAGCGTGAGCCGGGGAGGGGCGAGCCCCACCCGGGCGGGCGGGATCCGCGAGACGGGATAGCGATGCCGGATGGGCTCGTCGAGTTCATCGATCAAAGAAACGAGTTCCAGGTTTTGTGCCCGCGCCCGGAAGGGATGAATGAGCCACCATTGTTTTCCGATCTTGCGGAAGACCACAACGGGATGGTGGGGGCGCCCGTAGGCAAATCGCCGGACGGCTTCCGGAGAGATCGCGAGGAGCGTGGGGAAAGCCGGCTTCCGGTGGCGCGTGACTCCGAAGATCACGGCCAGGGTGAGCCCCAGGACGACCAGGGCCAGTAGCATATTGAGCCAGAATCTTTTCTGCACGGATCAACGCCGCCGTCGGCGGACCCAGTAGGCGATCCCCGCGGCAAAGAGGAGGAGGGGAAGACCGATCAGGAAACCCGCCCCGAGCAGGCCTTCTTCGAAGGGAGTCAGGACGAGTGTGCGGTCGGGGGATTCCGGTTCGTGGAGCTGGAGCGCGGCATTCTGACTGGTGAGCCAGTTGAAGAGGTTGAGGCTGAAGGTCAGGTTTCCGCCCTCGTTGAGAAAGGCATTGGCCAGAAACTCGTTCGTTGCCAGGACGGCCGCTCGCTGGGTCGCGGTCTTCCCGGACGGAGCCGGGTTCAGGAGAAAGCCGATGGGCAAGGGTCCGGGCCGGTCTTTTTGTTTGGGGTCATACATGAGGGTTCCGGTGAGCGGACCCTGGGCGAGCCAGCTCACGGGCAGTGGACGGCTTTCAAGAAGGGCTTCCTGCGACCAGGGGGTATCGGGACGGCGGGCAAGTGCCCCGGTGTCCGGGAACAGGGTCTCGACGCGGAGGCTCTCGGTCACCGGATTGATCGGATAGTGCGTAAGGACGAGCCAGGTGGGATTCGAGATCCCAAAGAGGCGGGATTCGGCATCCACGATCGTTCCCGGCAGGAAACGGATGCCCAGGGTACGGGCGAGGGGGGCGAGTCCGTGGAGGCGCCCGGGCGGGTTGAGCCAGAGGAGGGTCTGGCCGGCTTTGACCGCACGGACCAGGGTCGCAACCTCGGGGGCCAACAGGCGCGCGGTGGGGTCATCCAGGACGAGGAGCGCGGTTTTTTTCGGGATGACCGTGGTCGCGAGATTGAGGGTCCGGGTCTTGAAGCCCTCGCGTCCCAGCGCCTGATTCAGGGCCCGGAGATCCGCAGGACCGCCCCCGTTCAAGGATGGCTCGCCGTTGCCGGTCACGAATTCGACGTCCAGGTTCTGGCTGCGCGTGAGCCGGAACAAGGCATCCGTGAAGGACTGCTGGCCGAGCGTCGTCAGGGTTTGCCTGCGACCCTGATAACGGATGACGAGTTCGCCGTCCGCCGTGATGCCATAGCGCCGGACCTGGTTCAGGTGGATATCCGGATTGATGAAGTCGAGCTGGATCCGGGGGTTGACCCGGCGGTAGCGGTTGACGAGGTGGCTGATCGCGGCCCTCACCGGATCTTCGGTGCGCACGAAGGCATCCACTCGGACGGGATGGTCGAGTGTCCGGGTGATCCGGCGGCTGGCCCGGGTCAGGCTGTTGCGCCCCATTGCCGTCCAGTCCCAGGAGAGCGAGATCCGGTCGGTCAGCCAAAAGGCCAGGCCCGCGGCCGCGAGCAGGAGGATCACGAAGGCGATTCCCTGGATCCTGAGCCAGCGGCGGGAGCGACGGTTGATCTCGAAGGGAGGCATCTCAGTGCTCCAGGTGGTCGGCGTCGAACCGCCGGCCGGTCATGACCAGAAAAACGAGCGTGAAGATGAGGTAATAGGCGATATCGCTCACCCGGATCTCGCCGCGGCCGAAGGCCGAGAAGTGGTCGAGGAGAGAGGCATAACGCAGGATGTGGCTGCCCGGGCCGTGACCCTTCGCGGCCCAGGCGATGATCCAGAGGAAAAGGAGCAGGCCAAAGGTCGAGATGGCGGCCACGATCGGCTGTTCGGTCAGGCTCGACAGGTACAGTCCGGCGGCGGCAAAGGCGGCCATGACAAGGAAGAGTCCGAGGAGTCCTGCGGCCACGAGTCCCCAGTCGAGATGGGTGCCGAGCTCCAAAGACAGCGGCATGAGGAAGATCAGGAAGAGGAGGGTGCCCAGGAAGGCCAGGATGCCCAGGTATTTGCCGCAGACGAGATCAAGGGTGCTCAGCGGGGCTGCATAGAGCAGTTCGAGGGTCTTCTGCCGGCGCTCCTCGCTCACGAGCCGCATCGTGAGGAGGGGGATCACGAGCAGAAGGATCACGATGGCGCTGTGGAAGAGCGGCATCACGACGAGCGCCGTCACCCCCGCGCCATGACGGTAGAGGGCGAGCCGGGGCATGATTCTCAGGAACAAATCCACCTGGAGGAGGAAGATCCAGCCGAGGATGAGCGTCACGACCGCCAGGACCACCCATGCCAGGGGCGAGGCGAAGAGTGAGCGAAGTTCGCGTTTGGCGAGCGCACGGATCATGGGGTGGACTCCATCGCGTTCGGGGTTACCCCGCGGGTGAGTTCGAGAAAAATCGTCTCGAGGCTGGTCTCCTCCGCGACGAGTCCGAAGGGCGCCCATCCCTCACGAACCGCCTGCTCGAGAAAGCGCTCGGGGAAGTCCCCCGCTGCGTCTTGGGGCGGTGCGATCCGGAACCATCCGCCCTCGAGCGGCGTGATTTCCCGGGCACCCGTTTGCGCGACCATCCGCTCGGGGGAGGGTGCCTTGCGGAGACCTGTCCGGTAGGATGCGGCCGGACGGTCGGAGGGAAGGGCGGTGAGGGGCCGTGACCAGGCCAGCTGTCCCTCGTGGATGATGATGACCCGGGTGGCCAGGCTCTGGACCTCGGCCAGGAGATGGCTCGAGAAGATCACGCTGTGGGCCTCACCGAGCGAACGGATCAGCGTGCGGATGTCCTGGATCTGGGCCGGGTCGAGTCCGACTGTCGGTTCGTCCAAGAGCAGCACCTCGGGGTCATGGAGGATGGCCTGGGCGATTCCGACCCGCTGCTGGTAGCCTTTCGAGAGATTCCGGATGAGGCGTCGTTCCACGCCGGTCAGGCCGGTTTTTTCCTGGGCGGCCTGAACCGCATGCCGGATCCGGGGTCGGGGGACGCCGTGGATTTCGGCGCAGAAGCGGAGATACTCGGAGACGGTGAGTTCCGGGTGAAGCGGAGGCTGTTCGGGCAGGTAACCGAGCTTGCGCTTGGCGGACTTGGGCGCGTTTAGGAGATCGATGCCGGCGATGGTAATCCGGCCGGCGCTCGGGGCCAATGTCCCGGCCAGCATTCTCAGGGTGGTGCTCTTGCCGGCCCCGTTCAGGCCGAGGAACCCCAGGATTTCTCCCCGTTCGAGCGTGAGGTCGAGATTCCGGACGGCCGCACGGCCGCCAAAGGAACGGCTGAGATTGTGGGCATCAATCAGGTTTTCGGCCATTGACGGGCGACTCCCGTGAATTTCTGGATCAGCATAGGGACCGGGATCCGAGGGTTTGGTTCCGCATCCCGGATCGCTTCCCGATTGCGTATAATGCGGTTGGATTTTAGCGCATTCCCAGCGAGGCTTCAGCCATTGAACGCGTTTTTGATCCATGGTCTTCTCGACTGGCCCCTCTGGGCATTGATCGCGGTCTGGCTCGTGACCCTCCACCTCACGGTGGTTGCGGTCTCCTTATACCTGCATCGTGACCAGACGCACCGGGCCGTGAAGCTCCACCCGGTGATCCGCCATTTCTGCCGCTTCTGGCTGTGGCTCACCACAGCGACCGTGACCCGGGAATGGGTTGCGGTGCACCGGCGTCACCACACCACGGTGGATCACGAAGGCGATCCCCACAGTCCGCGCCTGTTCGGACTCCGGGCCGTGTTGTTCGGGGGGGTCGGGCTCTACCGCCGGGCGGCCGAGGATCCGGATACGCTGAGAACCTACGGACAGGGGACCCCCGACGACTGGCTCGAACGGTGGGTGTATGCCGGCCCGGCCAATATCGCCGGCATTCTTTTGTTCATGGGCCTCGAGGTGCTTCTGTTCGGACCGCTCGGACTCACGCTCTGGGCCGTCCAGATGATGGGGATCCCGGTGCTCGCGGCCGGTGTGGTCAACGGCTTGGGCCACGCGGTGGGGTACCGCAACTTCGATACGCCGGACCTCTCGCACAACATCGTGCCCTGGGGTCTCGTCTGCGGAGGTGAGGAACTCCACAACAACCACCATGCCTTTCCGGGTTCGGCCCGCTTCAGCCAGCGTCAGGGGGAGTTCGACCTCGGCTGGCTGTACCTCCGGATCCTCTCGATGTTGCGGCTTGCCCGGATCGAGCGCCTGGCTGCGACCGACGGGCAGTCGGTGAGTCTGCAGGATCTCATGGGATACCGGGCCCATCTCATGAGCCGGTACCTCAAGGAAGTGCTCCAGCCGACGTGGCAGAAAGTCCGTCGTGATGGTTTCCGGCCGAGCCGCCGCTGCCGTCGGCTTTTCTGGTTGTCACCCAAGCTGCTCGGCGAGTCAGCCGAGGATCGGGCCACCCTTGAGTCCGTCCTGGAGAGCCAGCCGGTTCTGCGGACGGTCTACGAGTTTCGCGTGCGTCTCGGGCAGGTGTGGGAAAGCGGGGCTCATGCCGCACAGCGCCTGGAAGAGCTGCGCGAATGGCTGGGGGAGGCGCGGACGAGCGGGGTGCGCCAGCTTGAGCACTTCTCCGAACGGGTCCATCTGCTCCTCGAGCAACCGGCCGGCCCAAGCCTGACACAGGCTGCAGGCGGCTGATCGCGAAAACACCGGCCCCTGGGCGGGCCCGGGGGATCAGGCGAAGTGAGTCTTCACCGAGACCGCGCGTTTACTTGAGCTTGGCTTCCGTGTAGAGGACGTGCTTTTTGGCCACCGGGTCGAACTTGCGGACCTGGAACTTGTCTGCGTGCAGACGCTTGTTCTTGGTCGTGACGTAGAAATGCCCGGTTTCGGCGCTCGAGACCAGCTTGATTTTTTCGCGCATGAGGTCGCTCCGGTCCTAGTTCGATTCGCGGGAGCGGATCCGCGCCAACGCGGCCTCGATCCCGATGCGATTCACGATCCGGAGCCCGTGGTTCGACAGGCGCAGGGTCACGTAGCGTTTCTCGCTTTCCACCCAGAAACGATGGCTGTGGAGGTTGGGCAGGAAACGACGGCGTTTCCGGTTGTTGGCGTGGGAGACCCGGTTGCCGACGAGCGGCCCCTTGCCGGTCATTTCACAGATACGGGACATGCTGGCCGATCCTCTCGGGGACCGGTGATTATAACGTGGGCGGGATTGCGGGATCAAGATCGGGCGGTTTCCCCCAAGTCCACCCAGAGGGGTCACCCGGCGGGAGTGGGCGGAATGGCTCTGCTATGATGGACCGCCGGTCGTGAGTTCCGGGTTCGGTTCACCTCCGGTCCGGAGGATCCATGACAGAGACCGCAAGCATCGTTGCCCATCTTGGCGATGTGCCCTACACGGTGCATCTCACCGACGATCTTGATCATCACTGGCTGTCTGATGAGCCGCCAGACAAGGCGGGAGCCAATCTCGGCCCCACCCCCACCCGGCTTCTGGTCGCGAGTCTGGGCGCCTGCACGGCCATCACGATGAAGATGTATGCGGAACGTAAAGGGTGGCCGCTCGAGCGGGTCGAGGTCCGGGTTGATCTCTTGTCCTATGTCCCGGTTCCCGCGGACGGAAGTTCGGTCCGCTGT
>JAKARN010000067.1 GCA_021828425.1 Pseudomonadota bacterium
CCGATCTCTGCCCCAGCCGTGCCCAAAGTTCGGCGGCCCGGATCGGCGGCTCCTCATCGCGGCTCCGGATCTGCTCGTGAACCAGTTTCTCGACACTGGCGAGCGAGGCCTCGGCCACTTTTTCCAGGGACAGGACGAGGGAGGAAACCGGGTCCCCGGAGAGCCGGTAGAGACGATGCCGCCCGACCGGACGGTCGACCACGAGGCCTGCACGCTTGAGTTTCTGGAGGTGCTGGGAGGCACTCGCGATGCTGATGCCGAGGAATCCCGCCAGCGCCTCGACCCCGCGTTCCCCTTGGGCCAGAAGCTCAAGCAGGGAAAGGCGGGAACCATGGGCCAAGGCATCGGCAACCAGGGCGAACTGGCTGAAAAGGGCCTGTCTGTCGGAGGGGGTTTTAGGGGTCATTGACATAACTATATTCAACCATTATATTTAATGGTAGATCATATGAGGCCTAAGCACAAGTATCCCCTGCCATGTTCAATCGATCAGACCGTAAAAAGAACCGTGCCGCATACCTCCTGACCGGCATTCTCGCCTTTTCCGTGACACTCTTCCAGCAGGGAAACGCCCAGCCCATCGGATTCAAGGCAGCGGTCTCCCTGGCCCTCCGGACCAGCCCGGAATCTGAGATCCGTCGGGCCGAGGTTACCTCCGCCCGAGGTCGCCTGACCGAAGCAGAGGGCCGGCGACTGCCCCACCTCGGACTGGAATGGGCGGCCGGACGCAGCAATGACCCGCTCACCGTCCTGGGCTACCGGCTGAGCGAGGGGCAGGCCAGCTTCGGTGATCTCGGTCTCGGCAGCTACACCGGCCCCTCCTCCCTGGACAGCCAGCCCGCCACCCTGGACAACCCGGACTATGCCGACAACTTCGATACCGGCATCGTGCTCGATGTCCCCTTATTTGCCAGCGGAACCCATGCGGCTGAGGAACGCGGGGCGCGGGCCCTGCTCGATGCCCGCAGGGTCCACGCTGGAGCCTCGACCGGAGTGGTCACCTTTGAAGTGTTAAGGCGCTATGACGGGGTCCACACCACTCACGCACTCTTCCAGGCGGCACGGCAAACCGTGCGCGCCGCCCGGGGCGATCTCCGGACCGCCGAGTCCTTGTTCCGGAAAGGACTCGTCATCCGAAGCGATGTCCTGGCCGCCCGGGCCCATCTCGCGGAAGCCCGGGCCCGTGAAGAAGCCGCACGCGCCCGCTGGCAGGATGCCTTGGACAGCTTCCGGATCACGCTCGGCTTGCCGACATCGAGCCGGGTCATCCCCGGGCCCGCCGTCGTCGTTCGCCTCCCCCGGGGATCTGTGGCAGAGCTCCACTCCACCCTGCTTCACGACAACCCGGACCTGCGCTCGCTGCGCGCTCGGCTCAGGGCCCAGAGTTCCTTCCTCAGTGCCACAGAAGACGGACGCGGCCCCCGGCTCGACCTGGTCCTTCGGCACGACTGGAACGGTCGAACGCCGGGCTTTCACGCACCCTCCAATACCTTCCTCCTCGAACTGCGCTGGAATCTCTACACGGCGGGTGTTGAATCTGGATCTGAATCCGCAGCCCGGGCCCGTCGTCGGAAGGCCCGAGCTGAACTCCTCGAAGCTCAACGGAGGCTCGAACGGGCCCTGATCCAAAGCGAGAGGAATGTTCAGGTGACCGCGCACGAGGTCCGGGCGAGCGGCATCGCAGCACACGAGGCCCGCCTGGCCGCCCATCTCGTGGATTTGCGCTACCGCCAGGGCTTGGGCACGCTGACCCATCTCCTCTCCGCCCAAGCGCGTCTCGAGCGTGCCCGGGCCCGGCTTGTTCTCAGCCGCTACCGCCTGGTACTCGAGCGAGCGGCGCTCCGGCTCACCCTGAACCGCCTCGGTCCAGACACGGTCATTGCTGCCCCTGACAACTCCGGATACCCGGGGGAGTGAACATGAGAAGACTCCTCTTGCCTGCCCTGGTCACCCTCCTGCTCCTGACCTCTGCCTGCACCCGGCATCCGTCCGCGACCTCAACCGGAGCGCTTCCCCGGGTCGCGGTGGTTCCCGTCCTCCCATTCCACGTCAGGCGGATCCTCAGCATTCCCGGACAGGTAACCCGAGAACACACCGCACTCCTGGCCTCCCGCGAGGGCGGGTTCATCACCCTCTCGCCCGTGACGGCCGGCTCCCACGTGCGCCAGGGGACACTCCTGGCCGTGGTCGGCCAGGCGGGGGCCCGCGCACGGCTTGCCCAAGCCCGCGACCAGAGCGTGGCCGCACAGTTGAACCTCAGGGAGGCCGAAAAACAGGAGCAGCGTTACCGGGTTCTTGACCAGGAAGGGGCGGTCTCCACCCACGAATACGAAGACATCCACCGCCATTACCAGATCGCCCAAGCCCAGGCCATGGCCGCCCGGGCCGGATGGGCGGCCGCGCAAGCCAACCTGTCCTATGCAAGAATCCGGGCCCCGTTTTCGGGACTCGTGGCCCGGCGTTTCCTGCAGGAGGGATCATTCGCCGCACCGGGGGCTCCCCTCCTCAAGCTCGTGGGGGGGGCCTCCGAAATCCGTACTGCCGTGGCCAACTCACTGTACCGAAGCCTCCGGACCGGGGAATCCGTCCCGGTCTCGGTCGACGGACGGATCTACCGGGCCCGGGTCATCCGGATGGTCGGAGCCCAGGATCCTTCCACCGAAACCCACGAGGTAAGGCTCCTGCTCCCGGTCACCGGACCGCAACCAGCCTACGGTGCCCTGGCCACGGTCGATTTTCCGGTGGGACGTCAGCGGGCACTCGGCATTCCACGGTCGGCACTCGTCCGGCGGGCCGGCCTCATCGGCGTCTTCGGCGTGACCCCGAAAGGGCGGGTCTTCTTCCAGCCGGTCCGGCTCACCCCAGAGACCCGGAGCTCCGAAATCGCGATCGCGGCCGGACTCAAGGCGGGAGACCGGGTCGTCGTCCATCCACGGGCCCGCCTCGAAAACGGCACCCGGATCGTTCCGGTCCCACTCCATGCGTGAAAACGCCCGTCCGCTCAATCCCGCAGGCCGGCTCGCCCGCACCTTCCTCCATTCCAAGCTGACCCCGCTTCTCATCCTGGCCGCCACCCTCTTTGGGCTGCTCGCCATCCTCGAAACCCCAAGGACCTACAACCCGAGCATCGAGGTTCCGGTGGTCAACCTCACGGTCATCCGACCCTCGAGCACGCCCCGCGCCATGCTGGAACAGGTGGTCCGTCCGCTCGAGGCCCTGATGGCCTCCCTCCCCGGGGTGGCCCATACCTATGGCATGGCCCGGGCCGGAGTCGCCACGGTGACCGTCCGCTTCCGGGTCGGAGCCAATCAGGAGAAGAGCCTGGTCAAGGTCTACAACCAGATCCAGAGCAACCTGAACCGGCTCCCGCCCGGCACCCGGCCTCCCCTGATCCAGTCCCTGAGCCTCTACGACGTGCCCATCCTGACCCTCACGTTGAGTGCACGCCATCTGGACGCGGAGGCGCTCCGGGTCGTGGCCGAGCATGTCCTCGCGCCCCTGAGGAGCATCCCCGGGGTCGGCAAGACCTGGATTGCGGGAGCCCCGGCACCCGCCATGCGCGTCTGGCTCAATCCCCTCCGCCTCGCCGCCGACCGCCTCACACCCACCGCCGTGGCCGAGGCGCTGGCCGCAGCCAACGTCACCCGGCCCGCCGGATCCCTGCTCGTGGGCGGCCGGCGGATGCCGTTGCGCGTGAGCGCGGGAGTCGGCAACGCAAAAGCCGTGGGCGCCATCGTCCTCGCCCTCCGGCACCACCGGCCGGTCTTCCTGCGCGACGTGGCCCGGATCGCCCCCGGACCGGCCAACGAGGCCGTCCGCTCGACGATCGGATTCGGACCGGCCTCCGCCCACCGGGGACGACCGCCCGAGACAGCTGTCACCCTGGCCATCGCCCGTCAGCGGGGCACCGACGGGGTCCGGGTTGCGGACGCCGTCCTGTCCCGGCTCCACCGGGTGGAACAGTGGGCGCTGCCGGCTGGCGTCCACGTCACCATCACCCGCAATGACGGGCAGACCGCGAACAATGCGGTCGATACCCTGATCGAGCATCTCGGTCTCTCGATCCTCGCGGTGGTCGCGATCCTGATTGTTTTCCTGGGCTGGCGCGAGGCCTCCATCGTGGCCCTCTCGATCCCCCTCATCCTGTTCGTGGTCCTGGGTGTGGGGTGGATTGCCGGCCAGAGCATCAACCGCATCACCCTCTTCGCCCTCATCCTCTCCCTGGGCCTGCTCGTCGATGACAGCATCGTCGTCATCGAAAACATCCACCGCCATCTGCACGATCGGCGAGAGGGAAATTTCGGGCGGCTCATCGTGACGGCAGCGGACGAGATCGGCCGTCCCACCATCATGGCCACCTTCACGGTCATCGTGGCACTCGTCCCCATGGCCTTCGTGGGCGGCATGATGGGTCCCTTCATGGCCCCCATCCCGTTCAACGCGCCGATCGCCATGCTGACCTCCCTCCTCATGGCCTATACCGTGGTGCCCTTCGTGGCCTACCGCTGGCTCAAGACCCGAAAGCCCAAGATCCTGGCCGAAGCCGCCATGCCCACGCTCGAGGAACGGGGCAAGGCTTCGCGTGACCGGCTCCACCGTCTCTACCTTCGCCTGTTCCGCCCCCTCCTGGAATCCCCCGGACGACGCCGGTGGTTGGGGGCCGGGGTCACGGCACTCCTCCTCCTCGCACTGCTCCAGCCCCTCTGGCAGTTTATCCGTCCGCAGGGCATGAACGGTCCGCTCTCCCCGTTCGGCGTGGCGCTCAAAATGCTGCCCAATGACAACGTGAACACCCTCCTCCTCGCCGTGGACCTGCCCGCGGGCACCCCGCTCGTCGAGACCGAGCGGGTGACGGATGAGGTAGCCCGGATCCTCCGGCACAACCGCAACGTCAGAAACGAGCAGAGTTTCGTGGGTGAGGCCGCCCCGGAGGACTTTGCCTCCCTGGTCCGCGGGGATGCGTTCCGGCGCGGACGGAACTTCGCCGAGATCCGGGTCAACCTCCTCGCCAAGAGCCGGCGCAGCATCGGATCCAACGGGATCGCCCGCGAGATCGAACGCGCCCTGGCCCCCCTCCGTCAGGGCGACCCCGAGGCCCGGATCAAGATCCTGGAGACCCCCCCGGGTCCTCCGGTCCGCTCCCAGATGATGGCGGCCCTCTACGGTCCCTCCTACCGCGAGCTCCGCACGCTCGCCACCCGTCTCCTCGCCCAGGACTACCCCCGCATCTACGGCATGATCAATGAGGATGATTCGGTCGGGCATGAACACGATCAGTACCGTCTCCGGATCCGCCGGCTGGCCGCCGCCCAGGATGGACTTTCGGCGCGGGACCTGGCGAGCCAGGTCACCGCCTATTTCAAAGGCGTCGTGGCGGGTAGTCTGGACGATCCCCGGGCCCGGCGGCCGATCCCCCTCGTGCTCCGGCTCCCGCGGTCGGACCGGATCGGGACCGGGCCGCTTCAGGGACTCCTGCTCGTCAATCCCGAGGGCCGGCGGATCGCGCTCACGAGCGTGGCGCGGATCGAGCGCGGGCCTGCGCCGCGGCCTTTTTATACCCGGGACCAGCACCCGGTCGTCTATCTCACCGGCCACATGCTTCGCTCGAGTCCGGTCGATGGCGTCCTCTCGCTCACCCGCTGGCTCGAGGGGCTCAAACTGCCGGACGGCCAGCACCTCCACGTCGGCAACCTGGGGTTCTCTCCCTCGCATCCCCGGGTCGGCCGTTATGATCTCTTCTGGCAGGGCGAGATGCGCTTGACACTCAACGTCTTCCGGGACCTGGGTTCGGCCTTCCTGGTCGCCATCGTGCTGATCTATATTCTGCTGGTCGGCTACTACCGGTCGTTCTTCCTGCCGCTGATCGTCATGGGCGCGATCCCCCTCACGCTGATCGGCGTCTTCCCCGGTCATTGGCTTTTGGGTGAACCGTTCACGGCGACCTCGATGATCGGCGTGATCGCCCTGGCAGGCGTCGTGGTCCGGAACTCCCTCCTGCTGATCGACTTCATTCTCGAGCACCGGGCCCGGGGACTGCCGCTCGAGACCGCCGTGCTCGAAGCGGGGGCCGTCCGGCTCCGGCCCATCCTGCTCACGGCACTCGCCATCATGCTGGGTTCGGCCATCATGCTCGAGGATCCCGTCTTCGGCGGGCTGGCCCTCTCCCTCATCTTCGGTGCCCTGGCCTCGACCGTCCTCACCCTGTTCGTCATTCCGCTCACCTATTACCTCTGGCAGTCCCGCCGGGAAAGCCGTCACCCCCACCACTCCACGATTGTCCGCCGGACAGGAGTCCCGTCATGACCACTGAACGTCTCGTCCGCATTTTTGCCGGTCTTTTCGTGCTCGCGAGCCTCGCCCTGGGCGTCCGGGCCAGCCCGATCTTCGTGAGCCGGGATTTCCTCTGGCTCACGGCCTTCGTCGGGTTCAACCTCTTCCAGAGCGGATTCACCCGCTTCTGCCCGCTCGAGATCGTTCTCAAGAAGGCGGGCGTGCCAACCGCTGAACCCCCTCCCTGACCGGAGAACTGCCATGTCCAAGCCTCATCGTTCCCGGGGCACGGGGGAACCATCGCCTCGTCAAGGGACCATGCGCTTTTGGGATCAGCGTTACGCCGAGCCGGGCTACGCCTACGGAACCCGTCCCAATGATTTCCTGGCGGCGGTGGTCGACCGCCTGCCCCGGGGACGGGTTCTGTCACTGGCCGAAGGCGAGGGACGCAACGGTCTCTTTCTGGCCTCGCGGGGATTCGACGTGACCGGCATCGACCAGTCGGCCGTGGGTCTCGAAAAGGCCCGGGCACAGGCCCTTGACCGGGGACTGATGCTGAGGACCCTCACGGCGGATCTCGCCGATTACCGGATCGAGCCCGACCGCTGGGAGGTCATCGTGTCGATCTTCTGCCATCTGCCTTCCACGATCCGCCGGCGTCTCAACCGTGAGGCCGCAACCGGTCTCGTGACGGGAGGGGCCCTGGTCCTCGAAGCCTATACTCCCGAGCAGATCGGACGGGGTACGGGCGGCCCGGCGGATCCCGATCTCACCCCGACCCTCGAGGAACTCCGATCCGATCTCGCCGGGCTCTCCTTCGAGATCGCGCAGGAGACAGAACGCGAGGTCCGGGAAGGTCGCTTCCACACCGGCCGGGGTGCGGTCGTCCAGATCTTGGCCTTCCGCACCCCCTGAATCAGGGTGATCCCGGCCCCGATCCGGGTGGTTTATCATGGGACCTGCTCCAGCCTGGGAGGCCCGAGATGAAACGCAAGCTGCTCAAGAACGTCCGGGGAGAGACGCTCGGTTATCTGGACACGGAGGAGGATGGCCGCCGGTCCGCGAAGGATGTCCGCGGCAAGCTCGTCGGCCGCTACGACCCCCGGACCGACCTCACCTACAACGAAAAGGGCGAGACC